>JALYSJ010000183.1 GCA_030854855.1 Candidatus Dormiibacterota bacterium | reverse complement strand
GCCCCGAAGACGGCATCTGGTACCGCCGCGAAAACGAGCGCTGGCTGCAGGCGGATCCGCCGCGCCGGCTGGTCTGTCCTTCCTGCGGCCATCACAACCTCGGCCGGCACAGCTTCTGTGTCGAGTGCAGCCAACGTTTGAACCGAGACTAATTCGTTAGCGCGGGTGGCCCTGTGCCTGCGCGATTCCATAGATCAGGCCCCCGACCAGCGGGATCAGCGCCGCCAGGAACCAGAGCCTCCACCACATTGGGCGCGTCACGCCGCGCACCATCTCGTGCCCGCAGAAGCCGCAGTACCGATCGAATGGTCCAGCGATTCCCCGGCAGCTGCCGCATTGGTGAAGCTGCAGTCCGCAGTGCGCGCAGCGCGGCTCTTCCGAATGGTTCAGCACCATGGCCGGCTGGTCGCAGCGCGGACAAAGGCTGGGAGCGACAAGCGCTAGCGGCGGTAGCTTCATCCCGTCACCGCGGAATTCCGCACCCTTGGCGCCAAAGGTGCGCTTCCATGCGTCACATTCCGCGCTTTTGGCGCCAAACGCGCGTTGTGCAGCGCACGGAGCGCATCTGCCGCCCTTTTCATACTTCCATCACGACGGGAATCACCATCGGGCGCCGCCGAGTTTGACGCCAGACGGTCTTCGAAACCGCGTCGTGGATCGCCTCCCGCAGCAGGTTTAGGTCGGCATGCGCAGCGGCAGGATGGCCGATGCTCTGCACCACCGCCGCGCGCGCGTCCGCCATGAGCTTGGTCGACAGCTCCGGCTCGATCACCCCACGTGAGATAAGGTCCGGCCCCGCACGGACAGTGCCCGCGTCGCGGTCCAGTGTGAGCGTGACCACGAGGATGCCGTCCTCGGCCAGGTGAAGGCGGTCGCGGAGCACGACCTGCTCGACGTCGCCCACTCCCAGCCCGTCGACATAGATCAAACCTGTGGCGATCTTCTCGCCCCGCTTGATGCCCTGGGCATCCAGTTCGACCGTCTCCCCGTCCTCGACGACGATGATCCGGTCGTCCGCGATACCCGCTTCGAGCGCGATCTCGGAGTGAAGCAGGAGCTGCCGGTACTCGCCATGGACTGGAATGAAGTACCGCGGCCGGACGGCATCGAGCATCTCGCGCAGCTCATCGCGCTGGGCGTGGCCGGTCACGTGCACGTTGCCGACCTCTGAGTAGAAGACACGAGCGCCGTGGCGGTAGAGGTTGTTGACTGTCTTTTGAACCATCCGCTCGTTGCCCGGAATCGGTCGCGCCGAAATCACCACCCAGTCGCCCTTCAGCGCATTGACGAAAGGATGGCGCTGTGCGGCGAAACGGGCCAGCGCCGACATCGGTTCACCCTGGCTGCCCGCGGTGAGCAATAGCAGCTTGGACGGCGCGACGCGGCCGATGTCGTCGATCGGAACTGTCAGCCCCTCAGGAACCTTGAGAAAACCGAGCTCGCGTGAAGTCTTGAAGTTGGTCTCCAGGCTTCGCCCGACAACCGCAACTTTCCGTTCGAACTGGACGGCCAGGCGAACCAGGTGCTGGATGCGGTGGATGTTGGAGGCGAAGTTCGCCACGACGATGCGCCCCGGGGCCTTGCTGAAGATCTTCTCGAGGGCCACGTGAAGGTCGCGCTCCGAGCCCGAACGACCTGGGCGCTCGGCGTTGGTCGAGTCGCTGAGCAGCAGCAGCACCCCTTCATCACCCAGGCTGCGGAAGCGAGCCATGTCTGTGGGAAGACCATCGGGTGGGTCGGCGTCGAGCTTGAAGTCGCTCGTGTAGACCACCTTTCCGACGGGCGTGTCGATGGCGAGAGCGACTGCGTCGGGAATGGAGTGACAGACGGCCACGGTCTCCACTCGAAACGGTCCCAGCTGGACGGAGTCGCCGACCCGAACCTCGCGAAGGTCGGCCTCGCGAAGGAAGCGGTGCTCTTTCAACTTGGGTCGAAGGAGGCCCAGCGTCAGACGTGTTCCGTAGACCGGAACATTGATCTTTTTCAGCGCGTACGGCAAGCCCCCGATGTGGTCCTCATGACCGTGGGTCAGGAAAATGCCGAGGACCTCGCGATCCTTCCGAAGCAGGTACGAGATGTCGGGCAGCACGAGGTCGACGCCGGGCATGTCTTCCTGGGGAAACATCAGGCCGGAGTCGACGACGAGGATCTTGCCTTCCCACTCGAGCGCCCACATGTTGATGCCGACCTCGCCCAGACCGCCCAGAGGGATGTACCGGAGTCCAGACGACTTCACAGCAGACGCAGCTGTTCCGCTTCCTGCTTCGGCGATGCGACTGGGACCGGAGGTGGAGGCGGAGCCAGGAGCTTCTCCAGGTATGCCTTCACGCGATCGAAGTCGTGTTCGAGATCAGAAACGAGCGATCCGTTGTGCAGCGCGGCAGCCGGATGGTAGAGCGGCACATAAGCAACATCGCCCCGCATGACAAGACTTCCATGGATGCGAGAGATCGACCCCTGGCCTGGCATCAGGCGGTCGAGGGCATGCCGGCCGAGAATGAGAACCACCTTCGGCCGCACCAGCTCGAGCTGGCGCTTGAGATACGGCGAGCATGCCTCGGCCTCGTTGGGCATGGGGTCGCGGTTCATTGGCGGCCTGCACTTGAGCACGTTGGTGATGTAGACGTCCGACCGGCTGAGGCCGATTCGGGACAGTAGGGTGTCGAGCAGCTTTCCGGCAGCGCCGACGAATGGCTCGCCCTGCCTGTCTTCGTTGAACCCCGGGGCTTCGCCGACGATCAGGATGTCGGCGGGACATGGACCCACGCCGGGGACGGCCTGGGTGCGAGTCGCATGTAGACCGCAGTTCTTGCACGACCGGACCGTGTCGTGGAGCTGAGTCAGCTCCTCCAGGGAGCTAAGCGACTTTCACGCCCTCTTTGAAGGTGATCAGGTCACCGGCTTCACGTACGGTCTGCATGACCGACTTCAGCTGCTCGTCGGTCAGGGGAACCAGCGGCAGCCGGAACGGCCCGGCGGGGAAGCCGATTGCATTCAAGACCGATTTAATCGGCACCGGGTTGGCGGCCGTGGTCATCAGCGACTTGATCACCGGCAGCAGACCGAGATGGATCTTCTGCGCTGCGTCGTTGTCGCCTTTGGAGTAAGCATCGATCAGCTTCCGCATGGAGCGTCCAGCGATGTGCGAGACCACGCAGATCACGCCGTAACCTCCAACCGCCAGGACGGGCAGCGTCCAGCTGTCGTCACCGCTCCACACCCTGAATCGCGCCGGCCTGGCGGCGCAAACGAGCCCAATCTGGTCAAGGTCCCCGCTCGCCTCTTTGACGCCGAGGATCCCCGGGAGCTCGGCGCAACGCAGCGTAGTGGCCGCCGTCATGTTGACGGCGGTGCGGCCCTGGATGTTGTACATGATCGTCGGGCCCACTTCCGAGATCGCCTTGAAGTGCTGGAACATGCCTTCTTGCGGCGGCTTGTTGTAGTAGGGCACGACGGCCAGCAGCGCGTCCGCGCCGGCTTGCATCGCGCGCTCGGAAAGCCGTACCGAGTGATGGGTGTCGTTGCTGCCCGTGCCCGCGACCACATTCTTGCCCGGGATCGCCTTCCTGATCACCTTGACCAGCTCGATCTTTTCGTCTTCGCTCAGGGTTGGCGACTCACCTGTCGTGCCGGAGACCACCACGCCGTCAGAACCGTCGGCGACCAGCAGGGCGGCGAGCTTCTCGGCGGCGGAGTAATCGACCGACCCGTCAGCCTTGAACGGGGTGAGCATCGCGGTCAGCAGGCGGCCAATTTCGGCTGTCATGCGATCACTCCCATTTCTATAGCGCGCTCGGCTATCTGCACGGCGTTCAATGCGGCGCCTTTGCGCAGGTTGTCGGAAACCAGCCAGAGCATGAGTCCACGATCGGATGAAAGGTCGTCTCGGATGCGGCCAACATACACTTCGTCCTTGCCCGCAACGTGGTGTGGGGTCGGATAGAGCTTCGCGTGCGGATCGTCCTCCACGATCACCCCTGGCGCGGAGCCAAGAATTGCGCGGGCCTCGTCGGCTGTGACCTTCTCTGTGGTTTCGATGAGGATTGATTCGCTGTGACCGATTGGCACCGGCACCCGAACGCACGTCGCGGCGATGCGCAGCTCAGGTGCATGCAGGATCTTGCGAGCCTCATGCACCAGCTTCATCTCTTCTTCGTTGTAGCCGCCCGATTCCGGTTTCCATCCCCCGGGAATGACGTTGTAGGCCAGCTGATGCGACGTCACGTGCACTTCAGGCTCCTGGCCCGCGGCGATTGCCCTGGTCTGGCTTTCGAGTTCCTCAGCGAGCGATCTTCCCGCTCCGGACGCCGCTTGATACGTGCTGACGACGATCCGCTCAACTCCAAAACGCTTGCGCAACGGCTCGACGACCATGGTCAACGGGATAGTCGTGCAGTTTGGGCTGGCGATGATTCCCTCGTTGTCCCGGATGTCATCGCCGTTGACCTCGGGCACTACCAGCGGCACGTTCGCCTTCATTCGCCACGCGGAGCTCTTGTCGATGACCAGGGCACCCGCCTCAGCCGCGATTGGGGCATACATCAATGAGATGTCGGGGCCGGCGGCAAACATCACGACGTCGATCCCCTTGAAGACCGTCTCGTCCATGGCTCGGACCGTCAGGTGCTCGCCGTTATAGCGCAGCTTGGTCCCAACTGACCGCTGCGACGCGAACGCGCTGACGCGTGCGGTCGGAAAATGCCGTTGTGCCAGGATCTTGAGCATCTCGTGCCCGACCATGCCGGTCGCGCCGACAACGGCAACGTTTAATCGCTTGGAGGTGGGCACTCAGCCAGTTTAGCGAAGGCCCAACAGTTCGTCGAGGCCTCGATAGAACCGCGACTCCGATGTGACCTTCTGAATCGCGAGCAGCACGCCCGGGATATATGCGTCGCGGCTCGTCGTGCGATGGATGATCGTCAGCGTCTGTCCAGGCAGGCCGAAGATGACCTCCTGGTCGGCGACGAAACCGGGCAGGCGCACGCTGTGCACCGCGACGTTGCCCTCCTCCCCACCTCGCGTCCCTGGCAGGGTCTCCTTCTCGGCCTTCTTGTGGCTGAACGGCTTGTCACGCCTTATCGCGGCGATCCGTTTCGCCGTCGAGAGCGCCGTCCCGGATGGCGCATCCAGCTTGGTGGCGTGGTGCATCTCGATCACCTCCGCCGCGTCGAAATGCGGTGCCGCGATGTCGGCCAGGTGCATCATCAGCACAGCGCCGACGGCGAAGTTGGGCGCGACGATCCCGCCGAGCCCTTTGTCTTTGCACGCCGTCTCGAGCTTGTCGACCGCTTCCGCGCTCAGCCCGGTCGTGCCCACCACGGGTGATGCGCCGGCAGCCACGGCCGCCAGCGCGTTGTGCAGCGCTTCGGACGGCTGGGTGAAGTCGACGAGCGCCCGCGGCCTCTTCTGGTGCAGAAAAGCGGCGAGGTCATCGCCCAGCTCTACGCCGCCGACGTATTCGATCCCGGGTTCGGACTGGAAAGCCGCGGCGAGAACCGAGCCGACCTTGCCGCGGTAACCGGTGACCGCGACTCGGATCGGCTCAGTCATCTATTTGCTTAGTTGCCAAATGCTCAGTTGCGACGTGGACCGCGCCCGCCGCCACCGCCGTTGCGCCCGCGGTCACGACCACCACCACTGAAACCGCCCTCACGAGGGGCGGGCGGAGGTGACGCCAGCGCGACTGCCATGGCGTCCTTGTCGATCTTCTCTTCGACCGGCTCACCCTTGGATTGCAGCTCCTCGATCGCTGCCTGGCGGCTCAAGTTGAGACGGCCCTGGCTGTCAACCTCGACCGCCTTCACCACTATCTCGTCACCGACATTGGCGACTTCCTCAACCCGCTCGACCCGGTGGTCGGTGAGCTTGGAGATGTGCACTAGGCCATCCTGGTTGGGCAGAACTTCGACGAATGCGCCGAAGGGCATGATGCGGACCACCTTGCCCTTGTAGATCTTTCCCACCTCGACCTCGTCGGTGAGGCCTTTGATCCAGTCGATCGCGCGCTGGCCGCCTTCCTGGTCGACCGCCGCGATGAAGACGCGTCCGTCGTCTTCGACGTCGATCTGCGCGCCTGTCTCTTCGGTGATCTTGCGGATCATCTTGCCTCCTGGGCCGATGATGTCGCGGATCTTGTCGGGGTTGATCATGATCGTGGTGATGCGCGGGGCGTAGGCGCTCATCTCACTGCGAGACCTTGGCAGCACAGCCAGCATCTTGTCGAGCACGAAGAGGCGCGCCTCGCGAGCCTGCTCCAGCGC
>JALYSJ010000136.1 GCA_030854855.1 Candidatus Dormiibacterota bacterium | reverse complement strand
GAGTTGTGCTTGGTAGTGGCACGCATGGGTAACGGCCGGAGTAACTCCGGCCTAGAGTTCCACCGCGTCTTTACTGACGTATTTGTTTCGCAGGGGAGGACAGGTGTCCTCCCTTGCGGGAACCCCTCCTCTCCTCGGCCACGCTGGGTTGTGCTTGGTAGTGGCACGCATGGGTGACCGCCGGAGTAACTCCGGCCTAGAACTCCACCGCGTCTTTACTGCCGATTTAGGCGGCGGCCTTGACTGCGCTCACGAGCTTCGTCAGCGAGTCTTTCGCGTCACCGAAGAACATCACCGTCTTGGGGTCGTACATGAGGTCGTTGTCGATGCCGGCAAAGCCCGGCCGCATCGAGCGCTTCATGAAGACGATGTTTTTCGCCTGGTCGGCGTTGAGTATCGGCATGCCATAGATCGGGCTGCCAGGGGCGCTGCGCGCTGAAGGATTGACGACATCGTTGGCGCCCACGATCAGGGCCACGTCCGCGTTCTTGAATTCATCGTTTATCTCGTCCATCTCTTTGAGCTGCTCGTAGGGCACGTTCGCCTCGGCGAGAAGCACGTTCATGTGGCCTGGCATGCGGCCGGCGACCGGATGGATGGCGTAGGTGACCTCGACCCCGCGCTTCTCGAGTAGCTCGGCGAGCTCGCGCGCCGCGTGCTGAGCCTGCGCGACCGCCAGCCCGTAGCCCGGAACGATGATCACACGCTGGGAGTAGGCGAGCAGCGTGCCGATGTCCTCCGCGGTGCCCGACCTCACGCTTCGGCCCTCTTTCCCGGGCTCGGCAACGGCGCCGGAATGTGTTTGACCGAAGGCGCCGAACAGAACGTTCGCCAGGGACCGCCCCATTGCGTCGCTCATCATCTTGGTCAGAAGGCTGCCCGATGCGCCGACGAGCGTCCCGGCGACGATCAGAGCGAAGTTGTTGAGCAGGAACCCGCTGGCTGCCACAGCCAGGCCGGTGAACGCGTTGAGGAGCGAGATGACGACCGGCATGTCGGCGCCGCCGATCGGCAGCACGAATGCGACGCCGAGCACCAACGCGAGGACCATCAATGAGATGTAGGAAAACGGAATCGAGGCGACAGTAAGAACCGCGATGACGAAGCCGAGGATCGCGGCGGCCAGGATGCCGTTGACGATCTGCTGGCCCGGGTAGGTGATCGGCGTCCCAGTCATCAGCTCCTGGAGCTTGGCGAAGGCGACCATGCTGCCCGCAAACGAGATCGATCCGATCACGATGCTGAAGACGCTCGGGAAGGCTTCGGATAATGGCGGATGGTCGCCGAAACGCAGCAGCTCGGCCACCGCCACGAGGGCCGCGGCGCCGCCGCCGACCCCGTTGAAGAGCGCGACCATCTGCGGGATGGCGGTCATCTTGACCGTGCGGGCGCCGACGGCGCCCACCCCGCTTCCGATGACGACCCCGATCGCGATGATGACGACGCCCGCCGTCGTGAAATGCAGCTGGGGCGATGCGAAAGTGGCGATGAGCGCGATCACCATGCCCACCGCCGCGGTGAAGTTCCCGTTGCGAGCGCTCTTCGGCGAGCTGAGCAACTTCAGGCCGAGGATGAAGCACACCGCGGCCACCAGGTAGGCGAGAGTGATTACGGTGTTCATTTGCTCGGCGTCACTGGCGCGGCGGGCTTTTGCGTTTGCCTTCCTTTGAACATCTCGAGCATCCGGTCGGTGACGACGAAGCCACCGACCACATTGGTGGTCGCAAGCGTCACCGCGACAAGGCCGATGATGACCGTGACGGGCGAGTTCGCGCCGGCCGCGATGACGATCGAGCCGACCAGGATGATGCCGTGGATCGCGTTCGTCCCTGACATTAGGGGCGTGTGCAGGATGGTCGGCACCTTGGAGATGACCTCGATGCCGACGAAGATCGAAAGGACGAAGAACGTCAGCTCGTTGAGCAGCTCGTTTGTCATTTCGCGGCAGTCACGAGCTGTTTGGCTCGCTCGTTGACTATCTCGCCGCCATGCGTCACGCAGCTTCCCTTGGTGATCTCATCCTGGAAGTCCAGCGTGATCGCGCCGTCCTTGACCAGGTGCAGCAGCAGGTTCGCCACGTTGCGCGCGAACAGCTGACTGGTGTGCAGCGGCATGGTCGACGGCACGTTGCGCGTGCCGATGATGGTGACGCCGGCGATGTCGACGTCTTTGCCGGCCTCGGTCAGCTCAACGTTGCCGCCAGTCTCCGCCGCGAGGTCGACGATGACGGAACCCGGACGCATTCCCTTCACCATGTCGCCGGTGACCAGCAAGGGCGCGCGCCGGCCGGGGATCGCCGCGGTCGTAATGACCACGTCGGACTTGGCCACGTGCTCGCCGATCAGCTCTCGCTGCTTGCGTAGAAACTCTTCGGACTGCTCCCGCGCATATCCGCCTTCACCCTCCTG
>JALYSJ010000131.1 GCA_030854855.1 Candidatus Dormiibacterota bacterium | reverse complement strand
CTGGCTCTCGCAGATGGTGCCGGTGATCCAGGACCTGAGCGCTTGGAAGAACAACGGACTTCTCATCATCACGTGGGACGAAGGCGCGGGCAGCGACGACCAGGTGCTGACTCTCGTCGTGCGCCCGAACTCCATTGCCCGCAAAAGCAACCAGCCATATGACCACTACTCGCTGCTGGCCACCATCGAAGACCAGCTCGGGCTCGCGCGCCTTGGCCAGGCGGCGCACGCCACGCCGATGACCGACCTGGTCAAGAGCTAGTTGCCGCTACCGAGCTGCCTGAGGTAGCGCCCCCACGGTCTGCTTCCAGCGCGTGATCGAATCGAGAAACTCGAGGTCGACCTCGACCCCAAGCCCCGGCCCGGTCGGCACGTCCAGCCTGCCGTCCTTCAGGACAAACGGCGCCGTGATGTCGCGCTTGTAATAGCGGTCCGACGCCGAAGTGTCGCCCGGTAGGCTGAAGTTCTGCATCGCGGCCATGGCGACGTTGCCCGCCCGCCCGATTCCTGTTTCCAGCATCCCCCCCATCCACACCGGCACGTGGTTCTCCGCGCAAACGTCGTGAATCCGCCGCGCCTCGAGGTAGCCGCCGACCCGGCCGGGCTTGATGTTGATGATCTTGCAAGCTCCTAGCCGGATCGCGTCGGCAGCGGCCTGTGCCGACGTGATCGACTCGTCGAGGCAGATCGGCGTGCGCACGACCGCAGCCAGGTCGGCGTGAGCAAGGACCTCGTCCTCGGGCAGCGGCTGCTCGATCAGCAGCAGGCCGAACTCGTCCAGCAGCGCGAGGTGCGGTCCGTCGGTGGCCTTGTAAGCGGTGTTCGCGTCGACCTGAAGAGCCACGTCGCCAAAGCGCTCGCGCACCGCCCGCACCGGCTCGATGTCCCACCCGGGCTTGATCTTCAGCTTGATCCGCCTGTAGCCCTGGTCGAGATGACCGCCCACGGTTTTCAGCAGCTCGGGAATCGATCCGTGAATGCCCACCGAGACACCGCTGTCGACCGCCGTGCGTACGGCGCCAAAGTATTTCGCGAACGACTCGCCTCGCGCCCGCAGCTGCGCGTCGAGGATCGCCATCTCGATCGCGGCCTTCGCCATGTAATGGCCGTGCACCGGCCGCAGCAGGCCGGCCACATGCTCCGCTTCGAGCTCCTCCTGGCCGAGCAGCCGCGGAAGCAGGTGGTGAATCGTCACGTGCTGCGCGCCTTCGACATACTCCGCCGAGTAGGTCGGCTCCTCGGTGGCGACGCACTCGCCCCAACCCGCACCATCCGAGGTGATCGCCTTTACCAGCAAGATGTCACGCTCCGTCTGGACGCCAAACGACGTCTCGAACGGCGCGACCAACGAAATGCGGATGCGGCGCAGCTCCACAGATTCCAGCTTCACGCCTTAAACCTTATCCGCAAGCCTGTCGTAGACCATCTGCGACCACGACTCCATGCCGAGGTAGTAGATGCGCATCTCTTCCAGCGTCAGCAGCTCGCCCGCCAGCTTGTCGGTCTCGCGAATCGAGATGTTCGGCGAGTCCCCGTCGACGAGAAACACCACGCCCAGATGGACCTTCGACACTGGAGACGACTCGTCGTTCAGCAGTCCGATCAGCTGCGCTTCGAAGCTTCCGTCGTACACGACCTCCTCGCTCCATTCCCGCTTCAGCCCGTCGAGGATCGGGTCGCCGCCTTCGAGGTCACCTGGGTTGATGTGGCCGCCGACACCGAGCGAGTACTGCTTGCGCAGCCGCTTCTCCGAGGATGCCCGCAGCCGGTGGGTGAGGAAGTAATGGCCGTCGTGCCGGAACACGACGTACGGAATGATCTGCTGGTACGCGGGGTCGTTCTCCACCGCGTCGCGCGCCATGAAGAAGTGGCGCTCGCGAATGACCGCCTGGTGTCGGTCGAGGTCCTTGCTCACGAACCCATGCCACGCGCCGTCGGGAAATATGTCTTCCCGTTTGACGCACAGGACCTGTTCGGACGTCACCGCAGTCAGACGACCCGCACCAGGCCGCGACCGAACACCGCGATCAGCTCGGCGGTGCGATCGATGTCGTCATCGCGAACCGGCAGAAAGTAGATCCACGCCGCGCGCTCCGTATCGGTGGTGATCATCGTGCGCGCCGAATCGGCGCTCGGGTTGCCACATGGTCCATCCGCGTCGGCGACGCAGATACGCCCTGCCACGTTGACGTGCTCTTTTCCGATGCCCGTGTATCCCTCGCCTTCGGCACCCAGCCTGATTACGAGCTCATCCCCCTTCACCTTGCCCAGGTCGTAGAGGCCCACGGGCACCTGCAGCTGCACCGACATCGCGTTGGCCACATCGACCAGGGAGTTTATGCGAGGCATCGGCTCGCCTTTCGTGAGACGCCGCAGCAGCGCCTCCGACGACGGCCTGACCCGCGTCGGGTCGAGTCCGAACCGGCGATAGAGCTCGCGCGCGCGGCCGACCCCCGGGATGTCTTTGGCCTTGGCAACCTGGATGGTGCGGGCGACCTCCAGCTCGAAGTCCTCGCGCGGTGCGGTGACCTCGAGCTCGTACAGCTCGAACGCGACCGGCTCGAGCTCGATCTCGCTGCGAACCTTCAGCATTCAGTAAGTCCGAACCTGATCGCCGCTTGCGCGCCACAGGTACTCGAGATGATCGAAGAACTCGGGATAGGAGATCTCCACGCATTCCGCGCCGTCGATCTCAGTCTTGCCGTCCGCGATCAGGCCGGCGATCGCCAGCGCCATGGCCACGCGATGGTCGCCGTATGAGCTCACGCG
>JALYSJ010000126.1 GCA_030854855.1 Candidatus Dormiibacterota bacterium | reverse complement strand
TCATCCGCGCGCGCCCGATGCTGCCCGCGGAGCAAAAGGTGGTCGAGGATGACCTCGCGAAGCAGTTTGGTGCGATCGACGTGAGGCAGGTCCTCGAGGTCGGCCCCACCATCGCGGGGGAGGCGATTCAGTTCTCGCTGCTCGCTGTCGTGCTGGCGTCCGTCGCCATCCTGTTCCTGCTGGCGATCCGGTTTCACAACCTACCAGGAGGATGGCGCGCGGGTTTTCAATTCGGCGGCTCGGCCCTTGCCGCCCTGCTCCATGACGTTTTCTTGCTGACCGGAATCTTCTCGATCATGGGCAAGGTCCTGGGTTGGCGTATCGGCGAGATCGACAGCTTCTTTGTCGTGGCAGTGCTTACGGTGGTCGGCTTCTCTGTGCACGACACCATCGTCGTTTTTGACCGGATCCGCGAAAACCTAAGGGTCAGCCAGCGGCTCTCGTTCGAGCAGGTGGTGAACCTCAGCATCATGCAAACGGCGGCGCGATCGATCATCACGAGCTTCACCGTCGTCCTCGTGCTGGCCGCGATCCTGATCGCCGGTGGCTCGACCCAGAAGGGCCTGTCGCTGGCGCTGCTGATCGGCATCGTCTCCGGGACGTACAGCTCCATCTTCAACGCCGCTCCGCTCCTGGTCGTCTTGAGGCGGTTCCAGCCTCTCAGGTAGAGGCCCGCGCCGCCTACGCGCGGCGAACACCGTAAGCTGTTGAGAGACACCGACACATGCCAACATGGCCCATAACGTCCATCAAAGAACTGCTCGAGCCAACCATCAAGCACATGGGGTACGAGCTCTACTCGCTCGACCAGTCAGGTCACTCGGGACGCACCCTGCGCATCTCGATCGACCACAGCGAGCCCATCAAGATCGAGGATTGCGAGCGCGTAAGCCGCGTTGTCGGACCGCTGCTGGACCACTCGAACCTCATCGATGGTGCGTGGGACCTCGAGGTTTCGTCGCCTGGCGCCGAACGTCCGCTTCGCAATCACGGCGAATACGAGAGGTTCAACGGCAAAAGGGTCAACGTGCGTTACCGCACCGGAGAGTCTGAGACGGTGGTCGAGGGGCAGCTCTTGGCGGTCGACACGGCGGGAATCGCGGTGCAGGCCACTGGCGTTCGCGGACGCGCGCCGGTGATAGTTCATATCGGATGGGGTGACGTTGTCGCGGGCAGGCTCGCGGTCTCCTTCTGAGCCCTCCACGGAGAGCCTCGGCGAAGCGCTGACCGCGCTGTGCGCCGAGGTCGGTATTCCATTTGAAGAGATGCTCCACACCGTGGAGAGCGCGCTCGCAGCAGCCTACGTGCGCGCATTCAACCCGAACGGGTATGTGACGGTGAAGCTCGATACCAAGACGGGCGCCCTCGACGTGAAGAGCCGCACGGTGCGGCCCGACGGGGCGGAGATGATCGAGACGCTGCCCTCGGAGCCGTTCAAGCGGATGGCCGCGCAGACCGCCAAGCATGCGGTGCTCCGCTACATCCACGACCTCGAGCGCGACAAGGTGATGCGCGATGTTGCCGAGCACAAAGGCGAGCTGGCCAGCGGAGTTGTCGACCGCATCGAGGCAGGCACCGTCTTCATCGACCTCGGACGCATTGAAGGTGTGATGCCGCCCGAGGAGCAGATTCCGGGCGAGCAGCTGCACCCCGGCAAGCCGGTGCTGGTTGTCATCCTGGAGGCGCAGCACAATCCGAGGCAGGCGCAGGTGCGCGTCTCCCGCGCCGCGCGTTCGTTTGTCCACCGCCTGCTCGAGGCAGAGGTGCCGGAGATCAAGGCCGGGACCGTCCAGATCAAGGCCATCGCGCGCGAGGCAGGCCTGCGGACGAAGGTCGCAGTTGCGTCCAACGAGCCAGGGGTCGATCCCGTCGGTGCCTGCGTCGGCCCCAAGGGTGTGCGCCATCGGGCGATCCTCAGCGAGCTTGGCAACGAGCACGTGGACATAGTCCCGTGGTCAGACGACGCCGAAGTGTTCGTCGCCGCTTCACTCGGCCCGGCCAAGGCCGACCGCGTGACGATCGAGCGCGCGACGCGAACGGCCACGGTGCTTGTGCCTCGAGGACAGCTCTCTCTCGCCATCGGGCGCGAGGGCCAGAACGCCCGGCTGGCGGCAAAGCTGACCGGCTTCCGTATCGACATCAAGCCCAGCGAATCCGAGGAGCAGGTCGTTGACGAACCAACGCCATGAGGCAATCCGGACGTGTGCCGGCTGCCGCGAGGAAGCTGAAAAGAACGGATTGATCCGTCTCGTCCGCCGGTCGGAGGGGGGTGCTGCGGTTGACCGGACGGGTCGTGCTGCAGGGCGCGGCGCGTATGTCCATGACGACCCGGCCTGCGTGGAATTGGCCCGCAAACGGCGGTCCTTGGACCGCGCCTTGCATACCACCATCCAACCGGACCTGTGGTCTGAATTGGCCCACTGAGCGTGAGCCAGCCGGGGGCATAGTCCCTTCCCCCGCAAGGGGGAAGGTGGCGCGATAGCGCCGGAATGGGGGACGTGGAATCAGCAATCCCGCCGGAGGCCCCTCAGGTTTCGAATTGGTCCTGGGCGGCATAATCATGAGTTCGGGCATGAAGTCACACGAACTCGCACGCGAACTCGGGATCAGCCAGAAAGAGCTGGTGAACTTTCTCCAGCAACGCCGGCTGACGCGAAACGCTGCCGCGCCGCTGGCGCCGGGAGCGATCGAAGCTGCGCGTTCGGCCTTCAAACCAACCTCGGTCGCGGTCAAGGTCGAAGCCAACGGGGATCGCCG
>JALYSJ010000122.1 GCA_030854855.1 Candidatus Dormiibacterota bacterium | reverse complement strand
ACGAGCCTGCTGGACATCGACCCCCGTAGCGGCGCTGTTCTGCGCACCACTCCACTTCCCGGCTTATTCGAGCTTCCCCCCGCGACCATCGGCGGTGCCCCTGGCGGCTTGTCTCAGAACGGGCGCTGGCTGGTGCTCCAGTCCTTCGAGCGGGCGAATGGACAGACCGTACCGCCCACCGCCTCACACATGCTTCTGATCGACCTCAAGAAATTCGAGGTCACGGACCGCATCAACCTCCCCGGATATTTCGCCTTCGACGCTGTGAAGAATGACGGCCTCGGCGTGTACGTGATCGAGTACACGAACGCTGCCGATGCTCACTACCGTGTTCGAGTCTTTGAGACAGCTGCCGGGCAACTGGGCTCATACACGGTGGCTGATAAAGGCGACCCGAACGAGCCGATGACGGGCGTGCGCCTCTCCGGCGTTTTCTCGCCCGACGGCCAGTGGCTGTACAGCGTCTACGCGCGCGAGAACAAGGGGGCCTTCGTCCATGCGCTCAACCTCACGCAGCCGTTTGCGTTCTGCCTCGAGCTTCCGGGCTTCGGATGGGCAAAGGACGCCAACACCTTTCAGTGGTCCCTCGCGATCACGCCCGACGGCCGCCATGTCTATGCCGCCAACGGCCCCATGGGCCTGGTCGCGCAGATTGACAACGACGGCATGCCGCGGGTCGTGCGCACAGGCAAGATCGGTTCGGTCGGCGCAACCGCACGAGGGTTGGTGCAGAACGTCGAGGCCAAAGAGATGGGCCCCAACGGCGCGGTGGTGAGTCCCGACGGTAGGACGCTGGTCACGGCGGGCACGAATGGCCTGATCTGGATCGACACCGATACGCTTCGCGCTCGCACCCAAGTGCTCACGAACTGGACCGTCTGGAGTCTCGCGGCCAGCCCTGACGGCGCAATGATCTACGCCTTGAACGACGCTGGGAAGATCGCCGAGCTGTCGATGGCAAGAGCCAGGGTTGCTGCCACCTTCGACACTGCCGAGGGATTTCCTATTGGTCTGTTGAGGGTGGAGGCGGCTTAGCCTCGAGCTCGTAGCCGCGACACGTAAGGACGGGGAGCCGCGGATAGCGCGGGAAAGAGGGATCGGTCCGCGACCGCTCGCACATCCAGAAGATGCCGTGAGAACCCGTCACCTTCCGCGAATGCTTGCAGGTCGCGCAAAGCCCGACTTCCGCCAATCAGTTGCACGCAGGCATCGACGCCAACGCTTTCGTGAGACGCTCGATAGAGCTCGCCACCCCGTACCGGCGCCCGAGCTCTTCGGCTTTGGCCGGATCGTCGGGGTAGCTGTCGCGGCGCCCCCGCGGCACTTTGATCTTCAGATCGGTCACCGGTGCGACCACCTGTCGAGCCTTCTCGAGGTACTCCGCGTCTGATGCGCGGAACACTCCGGCCTCGAGCATCTTCTCGACGGAGCCGTACTTGCGGACCAGGTCGGCCGCTTTCTTGGCGCCGACACCCGCCAGTCCAGGCAGACCGTCGGACGGATCGCCGCGGAGGACCGCAAAGTCGGCGTACGCGCGGCCGGGGATCGAATACCTGCGCTCCACCTCCGCCTCGTCGACCACCGCGATGCCGGTCTTTTCCGGATACAGCACGATGACCTCTCGGTCACAAATGAGGCTGAACAGGTCGCGGTCGCCGCTGGCGATCTCCACCGGCGGACTGACCTTCGAGACGAGTGAGGCGATGATGTCCTCCGCCTCGTACCCCTCGAGGCCAACCACATCGACACCGACCGCCTCGAGACACTCGAAGATGATCGGCATCTGCGGGATGAGCGCCGGCGGGACGGGTTCGGCGGTTCGGTGCTCCTTGTAGCTGGGGAGCAGCTCCACCCGCCAGTCGGGTCGCCAATCCTCGTCGGTGGTGAGCGCCACGTGGCGCGGGCGGCGGTCGGTGATGTAGCGCGCCAGGTTGTCCATGGTTCCGCGCACCGCGTTGACGAGAGTCCCATCTGGCGCGCGCATGGTCTGGGGGATTCCGTAGAAAGCCCTGAAGATCATGCTCGAGCCGTCCACGAAGAGCCATTCCGGCAAGGGGCCTCATGGTAAGACCTAGGATGGGTTTGACTTGAATTTCCAATTGAAATTGCGCCCTGCGCGCGCCTGGCTGCGGATTGTGGCGATCATCGCGGCACCGCTGGCGGCGTGCTCCATGTACGGATCAGGTCCAAACAGCTCGCCGATTCCGATGGATTCGCCATCGCCCAGCGCGACTCCGGCCGAGTCGAAAGCGGCGGATCTGCGCATCAAGCTCGACCTGTTGCTCGGAGAGCACGTGATGGTGATCGCCAAGCAGGCGACGGCCGCCGTCAACAAGACGGAAGAGCACGCTCCTTACACAAGCCTTCTCAACGCCAACACCAACTCGCTCGTCGACGTCGTGCGCGCGGCATACGGCAACACGGCCGCGAACCAGTTCGAACAGGCCTGGGGAATTCAGAACGGCTACCTGGTCGATTACACGATCGGCCTGGTCGCTCACAACGACGCCAAGTCGAATGGCGCCAAGTCCGGACTGGCCAACGGCTTCGTGCCCCAGTTCGCCCAGCTCATCACCGACATGACGAAGGTGGCGCCGAATCAAAGACCGCAGACTGAGTCGACGCACGTAACGCAAATCCTGACGGTCATCGACGATGCGGCCGCCCAGTCCTACCCGAAGATGTACCTCGATCTGCGCGTCGCGTATGCGGCGACTTCGAACGTCGGCGACCTGCTGGCGATTCGCGCGGCTCAGCAGTTTCCGGACAAATTCCCGGGCGATCCCTCAATCAAGCCCGTCGATGTACGGGTGTCCCTCAACGTCCTGCTGCAGGAGCACGCATACCTCGCGACGATGACGACCGACGCGGTCGCCGCTCGCCGCACAAGCGAGCAGGCTGGCGCGGCCGCGTCACTGGGGGCCAGTGCCGACGCGCTTGGCAAGCTCTTCACAGACGTGTCGGGCGCCGGAGCCGGCATTCAGATCGCACAGATCTGGGGGGCGAGAAACTCCGACCTGATCGCCTACGCCACAAACGGCGACGACAACTCGCGGCAAAACCTCATCGACAAGTTCGTGATGCGCTTCTACGCGCTGGCCCCAACCGCGTCGGACCGGGCTCGAGACCAGATCCTCGCCACGATCAAGGTCATCGACGACCAGCGAAGCAAGAGCTTCAAGCAAGTCGCGGACGACGACCGAACGGCGGCCGCTGCGATGCGGCCGTTCGCCGATCGGATCAAGTAAAGGGCGAAATGTCCGGCAGACGTGGCTTGCGCCGCCTCAGCCTCCGCGCTCGGAATTAGCCCTCAGTCGAGGGCTGAGGCGATGATCTCCAGGCCGGTCGCGACCTCTTCGGAATTCAGCACCAGCGGCGGGCTTATGCGCACCGCCCGGCTACCTGCAGTGAGCAAAAGCAGGCCGCGCTCGAACGCCGACTGAACCAGCTGCGCGGCCAGTTCCGGCGTCTTGAGCTCGAGCGCGAGCATCAACCCCATGCCGCGCACATCCGTCACCTGCTTGTGAGTGGCCGCGATCTCGCGCAGCCCGTCCTGCATCACGGCGCCGACTCGGGCGGCATTCTCCATGAGCCCTTCCTCGAGAAGGTCTAATGTCGCGAGCCCCGCGGCGCACGCCACCGGGTTGCCGCCGAAAGTGCTCCCGTGGGAGCCCGGCGGCCACTCCATCTGCTCCGCCCGCGCGACGAAAGCGCCCAGCGGGAGGCCCGACGCTATGCCTTTGGCGAGACACACGATGTCGGGCTCCACTCCCCAGTGCTCGATGGCCAGCAGCTTGCCCGTCCGGCCCATGCCCGACTGCACCTCGTCGGCCACCATCAGGATGCCGTGCTTCAGGGTCAGCTCTCGCAGGCGCGGCAGGAAGTCGTCAGGCGGAACCAGGTAGCCGCCTTCGCCCTGGATCGGCTCGACGAAAACCGCCGCCACGCTCTCCGGCGGCGCGACCGTGGCAAACAGCTCCTCGAGCCGCCCCATCGTCTCGTCGGTGGTGATACCGCGGGCCTCGGTCGGGAAGGGCGCATGGAAGACCGAAGACAGGAGCGGCGCGAACCGCCGGCGCTGGCTCGCCTTGGAGGCGGTAAGCGACAAAGCGCCAAACGTGCGGCCGTGAAACGCGCCGATGAACGCGATGTAGCTCGGCCGGCCCGTCGTGAAGCGCGCCAGCTTCATGGCGCCTTCGATGGCCTCCGCTCCCGAGTTGGTGAAGAACACCTTGGCCGGAGTGCCGGGCAGGATCCTTGCCTCCAGCCGCTCGGCGAGCTCGATCTCGGACCTGTAGTAGAAGTCGGTGCCCGACATGTGGATGAACCGCCTGGTCTGCTCCTCGATCGCTGCCACTACCTTGGGGTGCGAGTGACCCGTCGTGACGACGGCGATTCCGGCGGTGAAATCGAGGAACCGGTTGCCGTCCACGTCGGTCACCCAGCACCCCTCGCCCCTTTCCATCACAAACGGGTAGGCGCGCGTGAAGCTCGGGGACATCGCCCTGGCGTCCCGGGCGATCAGCTCGGCGGCCTTGGGACCTGGGAGTGGGGTTTGAATCAGCGGCTTCACAGGCCCCCGCAACTTAACTGATTTGAAGGTGCGCCCTGCGCGCGCCCGGCGAGCCACTAGCAGCGAGTCACAGTTCGTGATCCAATGTTCCGATGGCCAAGGCGACGAAGGGTTTCACCATCCGACCCGCCACGCGCGACGACCTCCGGCCGATCGTCGGCCTGTACAACTGGGCCGTCAACCAGACCTTCGCCACCATCGATTCGGAGCCGCTCGACACCGAAGAGGCAGCGGCCTGGTGGGAGGCTCACGGCAAGCGCTCCCGGCTGATCGTGTGCACCGACGACAACGGACTGATCGGTTGGGCGCGGCTGTTCCCGTGGAAGCAGCGGGGCTTCGACGTCGTCGAGGACCTCGTCTATGTCGACCCGGTGCACCATGGCGAGGGCGTCGGCCGCGCTCTTCTGACAGAGTTGATCAAGGAAGCGAAAGGGCTGGGCTATCGCACTATCGTCGCCACCATCGCGACCGATAACCGCGCCGGTCTCGCGCTGCACTCGCGGGCGGGGTTCGAGGTGGTCGGCACCATCAAGAACGCGGCGCACAAGTTCGACCGCTGGATGGACATCACCCTGGTCCAGCGCTCGCTCGAGCAGCTTTAGTTTTTTGCGTACGCGGCCGGGTACAGGACCCTCATCACGCCGACCGCCTGCCACTGGCTGATGACGGCCGCGGCTCGCGTGTTCTGACCCTCGTCGAGTGATCCCTCCGCGCCAAACCTCACGCCGCCGCCGTTGATGCTGTCGCCGTTCGGAACGTCCACGCTGAGCGCCGCGCCGCGAATGGACTCGGAGGTGATCGCTCCGGACAGCTTTGGAAGCACGTCGTGGAACAGCGTCCAACCGCCCACGAACCCGGCGACGGCGGGGATGTCCATCGAGCCGCCGCTGTTTTCACGCGCGTAAACCGAGCGGGCCTTCGTCAGCAGCGCGCGTCCTGCCGGTGACAGGGCAGCCGGGCTGATGTCGCCGTCGGGCTTGTCGGCCGCGTAGACGCCCACCGATCCGGACCCAACGCGCCGGCTGAACTCCGCCATGCAGAACGCGGAGCTGGTGCCGATCGCCGCTTTGAACGACACGTGATTTCGCAACAGCGTCTGCCAGATGGCGACGCCGTCGTCGATGTAGCTGACGTCCCACAGAAAATCGGCGCGATCAGCAGCAAGCCGCGAGGCGATCACCTCAGCGTCAAACGCATGCGGGTCGTACTCGATGACGTCGACGACCTGGATCCCCATGGTTTTCGCAAGTGCTTCTTCGCCTCCGCCGACCGAACGCCCATAGATATCTTTGACGCGGACGATCGCCGCCCGCGCGACAGACATCTTCATCTGCGGCACCAGCACGTCGTGCGTGAAGGTCACCGCCATGCGTCCCAACGCGCTGCCGGTGGCGACGGTTCGGAAGACGTAGCGCCGTTGGGCGGTGATTGGATCTGCGACCGCGCCGGTTTCCCAGTAGACGGTCTTCAGCTCCTCGGCGCGTGCTGCAGCGGCCGCGGAAAGAGTGCTCCCATACGTGCCGACGATCGCCGGCACGTGGTAGTCGTGCACGAGCTTGTCGACGGCCGCGCTCGCTGCTTCGGGCGTGGTGGCATCGATGACCTGGAGCCGGAGATGCGCCTTCAGTTCGCCACTCGATTCCGCCACCGCGAGCGCCGCCCGCACACCGGCAAGCTCCTGCTTGCCGCCTGGAGCCTGCGGCCCGCTGAGCGGATAGATCGCGCCCAGCACCAACTCCTGGGTTGGAGACTGAACACACGCCGCAAGTGCAAACAGCACCAGGGCCGCGAGCGCAATCGACCGGATCACTCCAGCCAGAATATCGCGCCGGTTACGCGGTCGCTGCCTCCAGGGAGGCGCCGCGAGCTTCGGCCAGCTGGCGCTCCAGCTTCGGGGCGGGGGCGTAACCGTAGTTGACGTGCAGCGCGGCGCCCTCGCGCGACATCACTACCGTTGTGGGAAGCGTGTAGACGTGGAAGCGGTCGGCAAGAGTGCGCTCCGCGATCGCGTCCACCTTGTCGACGCGCACGGCGCCGAGCTTGGCTAGGGCCGGCTCCTGGTGAGTGCGGCAGACGGTGCACCCCTCGCCGGTGAAGTAAAGGATGTACGGCTCGCCCGCGGGAGCTGCGACAGCTCCCTCTGAGCGGACCCGCGCTTGGGCTCGGCGCGAACGGATAACCTCCAGGCAGGCGGCGGCCAGCACGACGGTGCCCGCCACCGCCAGTGCCCAGAGTTGAGTGCTCACGCTCGAATCAATCCGAATTTGCCGAGTTGGTAGTAGATCTGGCAGCCCAGGCAGTACCCGAACGCCAGGTTGACGAAGGCCAGCACTGCGACGAGAAGCGAGAGCGCAAGCCCGACGACGGGCAGCGGCAGCAGGAACGCCGACGCAACCGCGAGGAACACCCCGCCCAGGCCCTGCGCGAAGTTGTGAGGTTCCGGCCTGTCCTGCACCGGCCGCGGCTTGACGATGCCGCGCGGCTTGAGGACCTTGAAATAGATCTGCTTGAACAGCGCCAGCTGTGGGGCAAACGTGCCCAGCAGCAGTACAACGGCGAGCAGCGGGATCAGCACCAGCAGCGGCCGATAGAACGCGCTGCCGATGAACGCGACGAGCACGGTCGCCACGATCCCGGTCTGGTTGACCTTCAGCGCCGAGTGATCCACTACCTGCGTTGCCATGACTACTTCTCGATCGGGGCCTTGATCGAGCTGCCCCACTCAGTCCACGAGCCGTCGTAGTTGCGGACGTCGGGGTAGCCGAGGATCTCCTTCAGAACGAACCATGTGTGAGCCGAGCGTTCGCCGATGCGGCAGTAGGCGATCACCTCCCTGTTGGCGGTGATGCCCTTGCCTCCGTAGATCTCCTTCAGCTCGTCAACGGTCTTGAAGGTGCCGTCCTCTGTGTTGACGGCGGTGCCCCACGGAATGCTGACAGCGGTCGGGATGTGGCCGCCGCGCTGCGCGCCTTCCTGCGGCAGGTTCTCCGGCGCGAGCAGCTCGCCCGAGTACTCCTTCGGCGAGCGCACGTCAACCAGACCGGCTTTGCCGAGCTTGGAGGCGACGTGTTCGCGGTACGCACGGATGTCTTCCTTCGGCGAACCGTGGAAGTGATAGTCGGTGGCGTTGTAGGTCGGGGTGGTGGTGCTGTACTCGCGACCTTCCTTCTCCCACTTGACGCGACCGCCGTCGATCAGATGAACCTTGTCGTGCCCGTAGTACCTCAGCGCCCAGAACGCGTACGCCGCGAACCAGTTGTTGTTGTCGCCGTAGAGCAGGATGGTGGTCTCAGGCGTGATGCCGCTGTGGCCCAGCAGGTTGGCAAGAGCCTCCTTGCTCGCGATGTCGCGGTTCACCTGGTCCTGAAGATCGCGCCTCCAGTTCCAGCCCACGGCGCCTTCGATGTGCCCCGCGTCATAAACCTTGGGGTCGACGTCGACTTCGACGATCCGAAGTCCCTTGTCCTTTCCGTGCTCCGCCACCCACTCGGTGGAAACCAGAGCCGTGGTCGTTGTCGATGAACTCAATTGAAACCTCCCTGAAAATGCAAATAAGTAACGAACTGATGAGCGACGAACCGCGGTCGAATGGGCGCGCCCTATGGGCGCGAGCAAACGGCCGGACTAGCTACAGAAGCAGGCCGGGATGTGAACCAGACGCTGGGCAGGCCACGTGAGATCCCGCATAGACGACCAATTCTAGGGAACCAGGCCCGCGCCGCGCGAATTCCCCACAATTAGGCGCGCTAATGCGAATCGATCTCATTAAGTACCAGGCGCTAGGCAACGACTACCTCGTCCTCGACCTCCCTGCCGACCTCGACGCCGTGGTGGAGCTGCTGGCGGTGCTGTGCGACCGCCACCGCGGCCTCGGCTCGGACGGCCTCCTAGCCTTCGACCCGAAGGCCATGACCGTGCGGATCTTCAACCCGGATCGCTCGGAAGCGCAGAAAAGCGGCAACGGGCTGCGCATCGCCGCCGCTCACGCCGTCATGCAGCATGGTGCTGGGGACCGGTTCGATCTACGGACAGCCGGCGGGCCGAACCCCGTCAACGTACTCGCGCGCAACGGCGCCGAGATCGTTTCCCAGCTGGACATCGGCCGTCCCTCGTTCCGCGCCGCCGACCTTCCCGCCGCGTTCGACGGCGAACCCGATCGTGTCCGACTCGAGACGCCGGCCGGCACCATCGAAGCGATGCTCGTGTCAGTCGGCAACCCGCACTGCGTCGTCTTCGGAGAGCCCGCGACCATGCAGCGGTGCCTGCAGCTCGGCCCGTACCTGGAACGCCACCCTGCCTTTCCGGAACGCACCAACGTCCAGCTCTTCGAAGTCGTGGATCGCGGCCGCGTCCGCGTCGAGATCTGGGAGCGCGGAGCGGGCTACACGCTGGCTTCTGGCACCAGCGCCAGCGCCGTCGCCGCGGCCTGCATGCGCGCGGGTCTGGTGGACGACGACGTCACCATCCAGATGCCCGGCGGCGACCTGAAGATCCACCGCGAGATCTCGGGTCACCTGGTCCAATCAGGACCGGCGCGGCGCGTGTACCGCGCGACGGTCGACCTCGCTGACTTTCAGTAGAGAAGACTTGCGCTAGAACTACTATCCAGTTCGTGGGGGACGAACCTCTCGACACAGTCGAGCTGATCGGCGCGACGGTCAC
>JALYSJ010000120.1 GCA_030854855.1 Candidatus Dormiibacterota bacterium | reverse complement strand
CCGGCGACACCTTGATTTTCAGTCAAGTGCTCTACCAAGCTGAGCTACCTCGGCACGGCGGATGATTCTATCGGCCGCAAGGAAGGCCGCGCCTTCCCACGAGTGCCGGCACCGGCGGCATAAGCGCTCCCCAAACATAGGACTGAAGGCGTTCTGGTGGGCGGTGACAGCCTCGAACTGCCGACCTCCTCGGTGTAAACGAGGCGCTCTACCAACTGAGCTAACCGCCCCTTTTTTGGCGAAAGGTCAGTCTAGCCAGGCAGCAATGCGAGCGCGGCTTTCAACTGCGCGTCCTTGGAGTAGTCCTGCGTTTGGGCCGCGACGTCGAACGCGTCAGTCGGACTGGCCAGCGTCACCGGGACGTCCGGCTGCAGGCCCTTGTGGTCGATCGTCTGCCCGTTCGGTAGGTACCACCGCTGAACCGTGAGGTGGATGTCCGCCCCGTTGGTCAGCTCGAAGTCCCGCTGCACGGATCCCTTGCCGTACGTCGTCGTGCCCACGAGTTTCGCGCGTTTGTGCACCTGAAGGGCCCCGGCCACGATCTCCGACGCCGAGGCGCTGTTGGCGTCCACCAACACCACGACGGGCAGGGACGGCGCTGCGTGTTTGCTTCCCACGTCGTGGCGCTCAACCTTGCCATTCCGGTCGCGGAGCTCGAATGTCTCGCCACTAGTTACGAACTGGGTGATGACGTCGTCCGCAGCCGAGATGAAGCCTCCCGGGTCCCCACGCAGGTCGAGCACGATCCCCGTTGCTCCCGAAAGTCCGTTCGTCAGCGCCGCATTGAACTCGGTTGAGGTGTCCGTTCCGAACTGGTAGATCCGCACATAAAGGGTGTGATTGGCGATCACCATTGATCGAACGGAGGGCACGTGAATCTCTGCCCGGGTCAAGGTCACAGAAAACGTGTTGCCCGCTCGGAGGATCTCAAGCGTCACCTTGGTCCCGTCAGCCCCCTGGATCAGCGCCGTCGCCTCGTCCGAAGTGATCCCCTTGGTGTCCTTGTCTCCCACCTTCACGATCTGGTCACCCGGCTGCAGCCCTGCTTTCGCGGCCGGCGATCCCGACACCGTTCCCGTGATGCTCGGATAGCTGTTCTTCGTGAAGGTCAGGTAGATCCCAATCCCTGAGTAGCGACCCGCGTAGGTCTGCTTGAGGTGCTTGTACTGCGCCGGGTCGTAATAGGCGGAGAACGGGTCGCCCAACGCGGCGATCAACCCCTGCACCGTCCCATGGGACACCTTTTTGGTGTCGAGCTTGTTGCCGTCGACGTAGTCCGCCTGGACGACGCGAATCGCCTGCTGCAGCTCCGAGAGATCAACGCTGCCTACCGATCGATGCCCTACGTAGGGCACCCACTCGGGAAACGCCTGGTCGGTGTAAACGCCTGCGACGAAACCGACGATCAGGATGACGACGACGACGCCACCCCGCAGGGCGGCGCGGAAATTCATTTCAAGAGACTAGCGAAATCGGGCGGATCAGCAGCCGAGCCAGAGGCACGGGTCCTTCCAGGCATTGTTGGTGCGAATCTCGAAATGCAGATGCGGCCCGGTCGAGTTGCCGGTGGACCCTTCGTATGCGATCACATCACCGCGGGCGACGATCATTCCGCTCTGCATCGAGCTGTTGAACCTCGATAGGTGGCCGTAGAGGGTCGAATAGCCGTTGCCGTGGATCATGATCACGTAGTTCCCGTAGCCCCACGAACCGGGATAGAAGTACACGATGCCGGTATCCGCGGCGACGATCGGCGTCCCGTATGGGCCGGCGATGTCGAGCCCGGTGTGAATACGGTGCGGGTATGGACAGCTCGGCTCCCACTGCTCGAACCAGTAGCTGTTGCAGCCGAAACCCTGGCTGATGCAGCCGTGGCCGCAGTTGGGCTCCGGCCATTCAAACTGACCTGTACCGCCCCCCGCCGCGCGCGCGGCTTCTTGGTACTTCTGCCCCAGCGCCGCTACCTGGGCATCGATCGCGGCGCGCTGCGCCTGGATCTTGGCGTATTCCGCGGAGAGCTGGACTTCGAGCTGCTTCAGGTAAGCGATCGCCGCTGCCTGGGCCTCAACATTCTTCTGCAGCTCGGCCTCTGTGGCTTTCTGCTGCTGCAGCAGCGACGTCACCTCTCCGCGCTTGATATCGAGCTCCGTGTTCGCCACCACGATGTCCTGGTGCTCTTGCGCCAGGCCTTGCAGCATCTTGCGATCCGATGCCGCCACCTGCTGCGCGGCGATCATGCGGTTCATCATCTGGTTGAAGTTGTTCGCCGTCAGCACAAGCTCCACGTAGTTCACCGCGCCGTGTGCGTCGATGAACCGCAGGCGCTGATTCAAGAGCTCGTCGCGCACGCTGATATGAGCCACCAGCCGAGTTATTGCGGCGTCACCAAATCGGATCTGGCGGCTGAGGTCGTCAATGGTCGCCTGCGTCTGCACGATGAGCGCTTGCTGGGCGGCGATCTGCGCTCTCAGGGTGTTGATCAGCGCGGAGAGCGCGTTCATCTGCGCCTCGACGTTGCCAATCTGTCCCCGAATGCGCGCCAACTCTCGCTCGTTGGCCACCTGTTGTCCGATGCCGTTGACATAGTCGAGGCACGCCTTATAAACGGCGGGAGGGTCACCGGGGTAGCAGTAAAGCGCGGAGGCGTTCTGCACCGACTGCGGCGCCCAGGAAAGGGTCGCGATCGCCACGGCGGCAGAAATGCGCTTCAGCATCCTAGTTGGCCACTAAATTCGGACGTAGCGCCGAACGCCGATGTAGCTTCCGAGGGCTCCCAGGAACGCGCCGCCAAGAAGCAAATCACGCGCCAGGCTCGCGACGAACGCGGGGTCGTACGAGAGCGGGATGAATGCGACGTCCGCGCGGAAGCGATCCACCGCCGGTTGGTAGGCGATCACGAGCAGAGCCAGCGCGAGCGACGCGGCGATCAGGCCCGTCATCACGCCCTCGATCACAAAAGGACCACGCACGAACCACTCCGTCGCGCCGACCAGCTTCATCACCTCGATCTCCTTGCGTCGGTGATAGACCGCAGTGCGGATGGTGTTCATGACAATCACGATCGAAACCACGACTAGGATCCCCAGCAAACCGACACCGGCAAAGCCCAACCATTGGGAGAGCTGCAGCATCCGGTTGACGAAGTCACCCTGGTAGTTGGTCGGATCGGTCGGATCCACTCCCGCCCAGTGGCGCGCGATGTTGTCGATCGCCGGCACGTCGGCAAGGTTCGCAACACGAACCTGGAGCTTCGCGTCCAGCGGGTTCCCGTCGACCTGCTGCGCGAACACGTAGTTGTTCGGGTCGGCCTTGAACTGGGCGAGCGCCTCCGACTTCGTGATGAATTTGACGTTGGTCACACGCGGATCCGTGGACAGCTGCTGCTGGAGGTCGTAGACACTCGGCAGCGGGGTGCCGTCGGCGACGTTGATGGAGATCTCGCTCACCTTCGCCCTGAATCCGTCCAGCACCTGCGAGAAAGCGTGGCCGACCAGGAGGTTGACCCCGGCCAGGATCAGGATGAGCGTGATCGACAGAACCGCGGCCATGCTGACCGCGAGGTTCCGCCAGAAGCTCTGCCAGGCGCTATTGAGCGCGAATCTGAGATTTCGATAAATCATCGTGGTACCGGCCTGAACGATCGTCCCTGGCGATCTGCCCGGCGTCGATGGCGATGACGCGCCGGCGCAGCAGGTCGACGATCTCGCGGTTGTGGGTCGCCATCACGACCGTCGCTCCCTTCGCATTGATGCGCAGAAAGAGCTGCATGATCTCCCAGGCGGTTGCGGGGTCGAGGTTGCCCGTCGGCTCGTCGGCGATGATGAAACGCGGCGCATGCACGAGGGCGCGGGCGATCGCCACACGCTGCTGCTCGCCACCCGAAAGGTTGGAGGGGTATGTCTGATGCTTCGCCGAGAGACCCACTGTGTCGAGGGCTTCCACCACGCGCGGCTGGATTGTGTCCTTAGAGTCGCCAAGCACTCGCAGAGCAAAGGCCACGTTCTCGTACACGGTGAGGTTGGGCAGGAGCTTGAAGTCCTGGAACACGAGTCCGACCTTCCGCCGGTAGTGCGGAAGCTGGCGCCGCTTCATGCGGCCCAGCTCGAGGCCCTCGACGAAGATCTTGCCCTTGCTGGGCTTCTCCTCTCGGATCAAGAGCCTGACGAGAGTGGACTTGCCTGCTCCCGAGGGGCCCACCAGGAAAACGAAGTCGCCTTCGGGGACGACCAGGTTGACGTCGCGGAGAGCTTCAGTTCCGGTGGGGTAGGTCTTCCAGACGTGCTGGAAGCTGATTACCGGCCTTGTATCAAAATCTGGTGTTAGAACCATAAGGTGTGTCTCTTGCTGTGACGTTCCGCGCCAGGAGGCGCGTGTGGCTAGGTGGCGCGGAGTATACCGCACGCCCCCGGATACTCCAACCCCTTCCCAGAGACCCAATCCACGTATTTAACGGCCCTGTTTTGGCTTGCTTGCGCCCCCCTGGTCGGGCGCCCCGTTCTGGCTCAGGCGCCATCGCAGCCAGCTCTCGATGAATGGGTCGATCTCGCCGTCCAGCACCGCCTGGGCGTTCCCCACCTCCAGCCCGGTGCGGACGTCCTTGACCAGCGTGTACGGCTGGAGAACGTAGTTCCGGATCTGAGAGCCGAACTCGGCCGGCAGGATCTGGCCCCGGATCTGGTCCAGCTGGGCAGCGGCCTCCTGCTGCTGCCTCTGGAAAAGGCGGGCTTTCAGCACCTTCATGGCCATCTCCCGGTTCTTCATCTGCGAGCGCTCGTTCTGACAGGTGACCACGATGCCGCTGGGCAAGTGCGTGATCCGGATGGCTGAGTCGGTCTTGTTGACATGCTGGCCTCCAGCGCCTGTTGACCGGTAGGTGTCGACGCGCAGGTCCTGGGGATTGATCACGACCGCGGCCTCGTCCGAGCTCTCGAGCTCGGGCATCACCTCCACGAGCGCGAAGGAGGTGTGGCGGCGGTGGTTCTGGTCGAAAGGAGAGATGCGCACCAGCCTGTGCACGCCGTGCTCCGAGCGCAACATGCCGTACGCGCGTGGGCCGCGAATTATGAACGTCGCGCTCTTGAGCCCGGCCTCCTCTCCTGGCGACGTCTCGAGGATCTCGGTTTCAAAGTGGTTGCGCTCGGCCCACTTCAGGTACATGCGCATCAGCATCTCGACCCAGTCCTGCGCTTCCACGCCGCCCTGACCGACGGACATCGTGATCACCGCGTTGTGGTTCGCGTATGGATCGGTGAAGAGGAGATCGAGCTCTCGGGAGCGGAGCTCATTGGCGATCGCCGCCTTTTCCTCGGCCACCTGCGTTTCGAGCTCAGGATCGCCGTCGGCCAGCTGATCCAGCTCGACCAAATCGCGAGCCCGCCGCTCGAGGCGGTCCCACGTGCCGATCAGCTGACGGTGTTCGGCAGCCTCTCGCGCCATCTGCCCCGCGCGGGCGGGTTCGTCCCACACACCAGGCTGCACCAGGTGAACGTCGAGCTCACCGGCGCGCTTGGCTTTCGCTGGGAGGTCAAAGGTGCTCCTTCAGCTGCAGGATCCGTTGTAGAAGCTCTTTAGGATTGAGTTCAGCGTCCATTACTTCTCCAACTTACTCGTATGTCTCCAGCAATTTACTCGCGTGGCAGGGTTGGCCCGGCTCCGCCGGGCCATGACTCCGCCTGCAACTGCAAACCAAAACGTCGCATGGAGAGGGGGTTCCGGTAAGGGGACGTAGTCCCCCTTGCCACCTATCGTCCATGACACCTTTTGTATTTCTTGCCTGACCCGCACCAGCACGGATCGTTGCGGCCGATCTTACCCGCTGGTGCTCCGGGAACGGCCGCCGCACCCACCGGAGCCGCCGGTCGTGGCTTTTTTGGAGCCCCATTCGCTCCCGATCCGTCTGGATCGCCAGGTCCGCTTTCGAAAACCCGACTCACCGGGGGCGGCGGCGGCGGCGCATTGCGCTGAACCTGCACTCTGAAGATCCGCGCCACGATCGAGGCCTGGATGCGCTCGCGCAGCTCGTTGAACATATCGAACGCTTCGTTCTTGTACTCGACGAGCGGGTCGCGCTGGCCGTAAGCACGCAGCCCGATCCCCTCGCGGAAGTGCTCCATCTGGGTCAGGTACTCCATCCACTGCCAGTCGATGGTGCGCAGCATCACGTCGCGCTCGACGAGCAGCATCAGGTCGGCGCCAATCTCCTCGACCTTCTTGTCGTAGGTATCCGATGCCGCGGCGACCAGGTAGTCGACGAGCCCTTCCGGGCCATTGTGCAGCGCTTCGTCCGGGATCTTCGTGTCGGGCGCCAGGGGCAGGTACGCGTTGAGGTACTTGATCAGCCCTTCGAGATCCCAGTTCTCGGGATGCCGGCTCTCGCAGTGCTGCTCGACACCCTTCGCGATGAGCTCTTTCGTGTAGCCGAGGATGTTGTCGCGCGCGTCAGCGCCGTCGAGTACCTTGCGGCGTTCCTCGTACACGATCTGCCGCTGCTTGTTCATCACGTCGTCGTACTCGACCACGTGCTTGCGGGCGTCGAAGTGCATGCCTTCGACCTTCTTCTGGGCGCCGGCGATCGAGCGCGCCACCCATGGATGCTCGATGGGTTCGACCTCGAGGCTGTCCATCAGCCTCCCGATACGATCGGCGGCCGGACCGAAGATCTTCATCAGGTCATCTTCCAGCGAGATGAAGAAGCGGCTCGAGCCAGGGTCGCCCTGCCGCCCGGCGCGGCCGCGCAGCTGGTTGTCGATGCGCCGGCTCTCATGGCGCTCGGTGCCGATTATGTGCAGGCCGCCGACGTGAGTCACGCCCTGGCCGAGCACGATGTCGGTGCCGCGCCCCGCCATGTTGGTGGCGATCGTGACCGCGCCGGGTTGACCAGCCTCGGCGACGATCGCCGCTTCGCGCTCGTGCTGCTTAGCGTTGAGCACGTTGTGCTTGACGCCACGCTTCTCGAGCATGCGCGCAAGCCGCTCTGACTTCTCGACCGACACGGTGCCCACGAGCACAGGTCGCTTTTCCTTGTTCATGTCGACGATCTCGTCGATGACCGCCTCGAACTTCGACTGCTCCGTTTTGTAGATCAAGTCTGAGCTGTCGGTGCGAACCATCGGCCGGTGCGTCGGGATGATGACGACATCCAGCCCGTAGATCTTGTGAAACTCCTCTGCCTCGGTCAGCGCCGTGCCGGTCATGCCCGCGAGCTTGTCGTACTGCCGGAAATAGTTCTGGACAGTGATCGTCGCGATCGTCTTCTGTTCCTGCTGGACCTTGACGCCCTCTTTCGCCTCGACTGCCTGGTGCAGTCCGTCGGACCAGCGGCGGCCCTGCATCGTGCGACCGGTGAACTCGTCGACGATGATCACCTCGCCGTCCTTGACCAGGTATTCCTCGTCGCGGTCGAACAACGCCTTCGCCTTCAGCGCCTGGTTGATCTGATGCGCCTCGATCACGTTCTCCAGGTCGTAGATGTTGCGGATGCCGGTCCAGCGCTCCATCTTCGCGATGCCCGACTCCGTGAGTGACACCGACTTGTGCTTGAGGTCGGCCTCGTAGTCGATTTTGTCCTCGAGCCGGGCGGCCCACCGCGCGTACTCGTAGTACTTCTCGGTGGTTTCGTCCGATTGCCCCGAAATGATGTGAGGCGTGCGCGCCTCATCGATGAGGATCGAGTCCACCTCATCGACGATCGCGTAGTTCAGAGGCCGCTGGTTGCACTGCGCCAGGTCGTGGGCCATGTTGTCGCGAAGGTAGTCAAAGGCAAGCTCGGAGTTGGTCGCGTAGGTGATGTCGGCCATGTAGGCCTCGCGCTTGGTCGCCGGGCGCAAGGGTTGAAGCCGAGAGTCCGGATGGGTCTCGTCCACGTACTCGGGGTCGAAGATGAACGTGCCCGCAGTGCCGACGTTGATGCCGACGCTTAGGCCGAGCAGGTGGTAGATCGGGCCCATCCAGCCCGCGTCACGCCGGGCGAGGTAGTCGTTGACGGTGACCAGGTGGACGCCCTTGCCGGCCAGCGCGTTGAGGTACAGGGCCAGGCTGGCGACCAGGGTCTTGCCTTCACCGGTCTTCATCTCGGCGATCTTCCCGTGGTGCAGAACGATGCCTCCGACCAGCTGGACGTCGAAGTGGCGAAGGCCGATCGTGCGGCGGCTTGCCTCGCGGCACAGCGCAAAAGCCTCGATCAGAAGCTCGTCGAGGTCGGTGCCTTCCACAGC
>JALYSJ010000117.1 GCA_030854855.1 Candidatus Dormiibacterota bacterium | reverse complement strand
AGCGCAGCGCAGCCAGCGCCCATGCCGAGCCCAACACGCCGAGCCCGGCGACCATCGCCACGATCAGGCCGAACTCCTCCACCACCTTGCCGGCGTGCTGGAGCGTGTCGATCAGGAAGCCGAAGACGAAGCCCGGCATCAGCGACAGGAGCGGCTGGTTCAGCAGCTGGGGCAGCGGTCGGAGGCCGAGGAGCAGGCTCGCCAGGTACATCAGGGCAACCAGCCCCAACCCGGCGATCGCGCCCCAACCGAACCCCCAAAGCGCCGTCCTGCGGGTACTGTGTTCAGTCATTCAATTTGCACTACCGCTAGACGATACGGGTCGGCGGTCGAGACGTCTGCTTCCCGTAACCCTGTTTCCTAACTGATAGCATCGGTGGACGCCATGCCCGAGCCGATTGGCGCGGAAGACCTTTATCGTTTTCGATGGATCGACCACGTCCGGCTTAGCCACGACGGGGAGCGCGTCGCGTACCAGCTTTCCTGGGCCGACGCCGAATCGCGACAGTACAGGAGCCGGGTGGTGCTTCGCCGTCTGCTCGAGCCCGAGTCGATCGAGCCCACGGGCGGTCCGCGGCGCGATCACTCGCCCGAGTGGTCTCCTGACGGACGCCGCCTCGCCTTCATAAGCAGGGTGGGCGCGGCGGACCAGCTCTTTGTCGTCGACGTCGCCGGCGGGGGCGAGACGCGGCAGCTGACCTCGATTCTCGAAGGCGCCGCGGGCCCTTCGTGGTCCCCGGATGGAAGCTGGATTGCGTTCATCGGCACTGTCCTCTCGGATCCCGACGCTGTCGTGGACGACCCGCGGCCGCCCGAAAGCAAGGAGCAAGTACGGCGGGTGCCGGTCGCCCGAGTCGCGCGCCGCCTCGATTACAAACACGACGGCCAGGGCTTCGTCGATGGCAGGTATCACCACCTCTTCGTGGTGCCGGCCGCCGGTGGAAACGTGACTCAGCTGACGCAAGGCGCGTGGGATGTCACCGGCTTCGACTGGTCGCCGGACAGCGCCCGGCTGGTCGTCTCCGGAAACGCGGAGCCCGGCGCCGATCTGCAGCGCGAGCTGAATCTGTATCTCGTCGACCTTGCGGGCAACCGCCAGCGATTCGGCGGTGGCCTGCAGCTGAGCACGCCGGCGTGGTCGCCGAAAGGCGACCTGATCGCCTTCATCGCACCCAACGGCCTCGACGCAGGCCTGCTGAATCGTTTGTGGGTGGTGCCCCTGACCGGTGAGGCCCCGCGCTGCTTGACCGCCACCTTCGACGAGGGAGTCGATGACACGGTGATCAACGACATGCGCGCCGGGCACGGGGTCAGGCTCTGCTGGTCCGCGGAAGGGGATCGGATCTACTTCCCCGCCAGCGGCCCTGGCGTAACCGGCGTGTACTCGAGCGACCTCGATGGCAATGTGCGGCAGGAGGCCGGCGGCCAGCGGCGAATTTTCGATTTCGATGTGGCTGCCGGAGTGGTCGCGTTCGCCGCCTCCGACCCAAACAGCCCAGGCGAGCTCCACATGCTGACCCAGGGAGCAGAGGCGCGCCTTACAGATCTCAATCCGTGGCTTCGCGACCGTTACATAGCGCAGCCGGAGCGGCATCAGTTCACCGCACCGGACGGCTGGATTCTCGAGGGTTGGGTGCTGAAGCCCAATCATCTGGACGCGAGCAAGGTCCACCCCATGGTCATGGAGGTGCACGGCGGCCCACACGCTCAGTACGGCTGGACGTTCTTCCACGAGCTGCAGATTCTCGCCGGCATGGGCTACGTCGTCCTGTACGTCAACCCGCGTGGGTCGGACGGCTATGGCGAACGGTTCCGGCGCGAGGTGGTGCGTGACTGGGGCGGCAAGGACTTCCTCGATCTGATGAGCGCGCTCGACCAGATCATCGAGCGGACTAGCTACATCGATACGAGCCGGATGGGAATCGGCGGTGGGTCGTATGGCGGCTACATGACCAACTGGGTGATCGGCCAGACGGCTCGATTCTCAGCTGCGGTTTCGATGCGCTCGATCTCGAACCTGGTCAGCGAATACGCTCAGCACGACATCGTGTTGTGGGGCGGGCTGGAGCTGGGTGCCCCGCCGTATCCCGACCCCGATGAGCTGTGGAAGCGCTCGCCCATCCGCTACGTGCGGAACATTCGCACTCCGCTGCTCTTGACGTGTGGCGAGATGGATGTGCGCTGCGCCATCTCGCAATCGGAAGAGTTGTTCGGTGCCATGCGGCTCCTGGGCAAAACCGTCGAGATGGTGCGCTTTCCCGAGGAGTCGCACGACCTCTCGCGCAGCGGCCGGCCGGATCGCCGGGTCGAGCGCTTGCGCCGCATCGCCGGCTGGTACGAACGCTTTCTCGGGACTGCTGCCACGGACCGGGTTCAAGAGGAAGAGACGCAGGTGCTTCCCGTCGCCGCGTTCGCGCCGAGCGAGGCGCCGGAGCCACAGCCTCAGCTCGAGCCAGTAATCGCGAGCGAAT
>JALYSJ010000104.1 GCA_030854855.1 Candidatus Dormiibacterota bacterium | reverse complement strand
GGTGCTCGGGGTCGCGATACTCACGATCACGACCGAAGCTTAATGGGCGGCGGTGGCCGCCTCGTGCTCCTTCTGGAACTCGTCGATGATCGCTTTGGCCAGGTGCGCGGGCATCTCGTCGTAGTGGGAAAACTTCTGCTGGAAGGTGCCGCGACCCTGCGTGATCGAGCGAAGGTCAAGCGCGAACCGCAGCATCTCGTGCTCGGGCACCGTGGCGCGCACGTTTTCGTAGCCGTCATCAGGCTCGGTGCCGAGGATCTTCCCTCGCCTGCCGTTGATATCGGACATGATGGCGCCGAGATTTTTCTCAGGCACTCGAATGTCCGCTTCGACGACCGGCTCCAGCAGAACCGGACCTGCATCCAGAGCTCCTTTGCGAATGGCCATCGAGCCCGCGATCTGGAACGCCATGTCGTTGGAGTCGACCTGGTGGAACTTCCCGTCCACGAGCGTCACCTTGACGTCGACCATCGGGTAGCCGGCGACCACGCCCTTGGCCATGTTGTCGACTATTCCTCTTTGCACGGAAGCTCGGAAGTTCTGTGGAATGGCTCCGCCGAAGATCTTGTCTTCCCACACGAAGCCCTCGCCACGCTTGGTCGGAGCTACTTCGATGACGCAGATCCCGTACTGTCCGTGGCCGCCAGACTGCTTGACGTGGCGACCCTCGACTCGACTGTGGCTCGAGACGGTCTCTCGGTAGGCGACGCGCGGGGCCTGCGTCGTGGCCTCGACGCCGTACTTGCGCTTGAGCTTTTCCAGGACGACGTCGAGGTGGACGTCACCAAGGCCGGCGATGACGAGCTGCTTGGTTTCCTCGAGACGCTCCACGTGTAATGTCGGATCTTCTTCGCTTAGCCGCGCCAGTCCGCTGGAGATCTTTTCCTCGTCGCCCCTGGCCCTCGGCGTGATGGCCACCGTGTAGGCCGGTCCGGGCAGTTCCAGCGGCGGCAGCGGACTGCCGTCCTTGCTGCCCAGCGTGTCGCCCGTGAGCGTGTGGGCGAGCTTGGTCGCCGCGCCGATGTCGCCCGCCCGGATCTCTGTCGTGGCGATGTGCTCCTTGCCGCGTGGGAAGAAGATCTGCCCGAGCCTTTCCTCGCCGCCTCGGCTGAGGTTGGACAGGTGGGCGTCTGCCTTGACCGCGCCCGCCACGACCTTGAAGTAGCTGACGCGGCCGAACTGGTCGCCGGCGGTGCTGAACACGAATGCCTTGGCCGGCTTGTCCGGTTCCACCTCGGGTGGCGGCATGAGCTCGGCGATCGTGGACATCAAAGTCCGCACGCCCAGCAGCTTGGTCGCCGAGCAGCACAGCACCGGGGCGACCTTGCCCTCGAGGATTCCTTCGCGCAGCCCGAGCTGAATCTCATCCTCGCTCAAGGTGCCGGCGTCCAGGTATTTCTCGAGCAGCGAGTCGTCGCTTTCCGCGGCAGCCTCGATGAGCTGACCTCGGTACTGCTCGACCAGTTTCTGCATGTCGTCGGGGATTGGAACTTCACTGCCCTTGCCATCCGGTGTTGTGACAAATGCCTTTAGGTGGAGGAGGTCGACGATGCCACGAAAGTCCTGCTCCGAGCCGATCGGCAAGTGCAGGGGAAATGGGCGAGGCGAGAGGTGCTCGCGCATCGCGGCGACCGCCCCGTAGAAGTCGGAGTTCTCTTTGTCCAGCTTGTTGACCACCACGATCCGCGGCTTGTTGGTGCGGTTGCAGTGCTCCCAGGCCACCTCCGTGCCGACTGCCAGATGGGAGCCGGGGCCGACCACGACGACAGCGCTCTCGGCCACGCGCAACCCGCTGAACACCTGGCCGGCAAAATCCAGGAACCCAGGGGCGTCGAGGATGTTGATCTTGTACCCGTTGTGCTCGGCGAAGCCCACCCCGAGGTTGATCGAGATCTTGCGCTTGTGCTCTTCGGGCTCGAAGTCCATGGTCGCGGTGGCCAGGTCTGGCGCGCCCATCCGGGCGATGGCGCCCGAAGCGAAGAGCATCGCTTCGGCCAGCATGGTCTTGCCGTCATGAGAGTGGCCCAGCAGGACCACGTTCCTGATCTTGTCCGGAGCGTATTCAGTGACCATCCAAACCCCCACACCCTTGGGCCGCCGCAGGCACTGACGACAAGTCTAAGGCGCGGTTAAGAGCAGGTTGGCTTGGGTATCATCAGATACCTATGGCGAAGAAGACCGCGACCATCGAAGAGGTTCTGGCTGCGGTTGAGGCCGCCCGCGACAAGGTCATGGCCGACGAGGTGAAGTCACTCACCAAGCTTGGAATCCCTAAGGCTATGGCTTACCAGATGATCGCCAGCAGGTTCCACCAGAAGGTGGGGAACCAGGAGGAGGCCGAGCCCGACCCGTTTGAGGGCAATGCCACTTCCTGGGAAGAAATCGGCTAGTACCCCTTCCTAAGAGGTGAATCGAGCCCGCCGGCTCGCCCGCCTACTCCGGATTCTTTCCGTGGTCATCGCCGAACCTGGCCTCAACCCGCTCGAGCTGGCCGAACGCGCCGGCGTCTCCGAGCGCACCTTGCGTCGAGACCTGGTGCAGCTCCGTGAGCTCGGTTATGAAGTTGCGTTTACGGGAGGTTACGAGGTGCAGGAGAAGCTGAACCTGGAGGGCCGCGCCGGCCGCCGCTCCCTCGGTCGGGTCTACGAGCAGCATCTCGAGCTCCTGCGCAAGCAGGTCCCCAAGCGTCTTGCCGACCAGGTCACCGAGGAGGTCGACTCGCTGGCGCCGGCGGCACTGGCGTCGCTGTTCGCGACCGCCATCGAGCGGCATTCGAAGGCAACATCATGAAGCCGATTGTCCTCATCTCCGGCGGCGATGGCGATTCCGACTTCACCTACGCGACGAGGTTCGCCGTCGAATCCGCCCTGTACGTCCGTTTCGCCGACAGCGATGACGTCATCGTGGCAAGCCCGCTTGAGATTGATCGCGCGCGCCTGCAGAGCACGGCGAGCCGGAAGCTTGGATTCGAGGAAGCCGGGTACGAAGACCACGGCCCCTTCGTCTCGTACGCGCGCCTTGCCGCCAAGCTCCTGCGCGACCGAAACCTGGAGGCTGCGCGAGTCTCGCCCCACCTGCAGGCCGGCTATCTGGAGGAGCTGCGGGCGGCAGGGCTCGACGTCGAGGTCGACCGCGGGCTGTTCCGGGCCGAGCGGCGTCACAAATCTCCGGAGGAAGCTAGATTCATCGAGGACTCCCAGCGCGCTGCCGAGGCCGCGGTGATCGAGGTTGTCAGGCACCTTGCTCGAGCTGATATCAGGGACGGAATCCTGTGGCTTGACGAAACCCCACTCACGTCCGAGCGCCTTTACGCGCGTGCTTCGCTGCTCCTCGGCGAGAAGGGCTTTACGTGCCCGGACATGATCATCGCCGGCTCCCCCGAATGCGCGATGCCGCATTTCCGCGGCGAGGGCCCGATCAGGGCCGGGGCCCCGGTCATCATCGACATCTTCCCCTCCAGCCGGACAACTCACTATCACGGCGACCTCACGCGAACGGTGGTGGTCGGCGAAATACCGGAAGAGTTCCGACGCATGCATGCGGCGGCGGTGCAGGCACTCGACGCCGGCATCGAGTCGATTCGCGCCGACGCCTCCGGCCGCGATGTTCATCACACCGTTTGCCACGTCCTGGTTGACCGTGGTTACGGGACGACGACGAAGGGGTTTGAAGGCCCGAGCGGCGTCGCCAAGATGAACCACTCCACTGGCCACGGCGTCGGCCTCGCCGTCCATGAGGATCCGTCGCTGCGCGCGCCCGACGAGAACACCCTGCTCGAAGGCGACGTGGTGACGGTCGAGCCGGGCCTTTACCAGCTGGGCTTGGGTGGAGTGCGAGTCGAGGACACAGGCATGGTGACCAAGGACGGATTCAAGAACTTCACAACCCTCACCCGAAGCCTGGATCCGCGCGACTACCTGTAAAGTGGGGCTTTACAGTGCCCAAAACTGAAACTCTGGGGCAGCGAATTCGCCGCGTGCGTCAGGAGCGTGGCTTGAGCCTCGCCAGGGTCAGCGGCGCCGATTTCAGCCGCGCCTTCCTCAACCAGGTCGAGCTCGGGCACAGCCAGCCATCGACCCGGGTGCTCAGGGTCATCGCGGGGCGCTTGGGGACCGAGGTGGATTACCTGCTCGAAGGCCGCCTGCCTGGGGTCGAGCGCGAGCTGGCGGTCGAGAAGGCTCGGGTGCTTCTTGCCCGCGGCGATGCGCGTCGAGCGCTCGCGGCTCTGGGTTCAGCCGTCGATTCCACCGAGTGGCCGCTGGGCAGCGATGCGCGGCTCTGCCAGGCGGAGGCGCTCTCCATCCTCGGTCGCAAAGTTGAAGCGCGGGAGGTCCTGGCGCGGGAAAAAGAGCTGGTCGTCGCGCATCGAGACAATCACCGGCTGAAGCGCCTTCGCTCGCTGGAGAAAGGTGAGCAATTCGGTTTTGGTGAAGACGCCGTCAAGGCGCATCTTCGGCTGGCGGACCAGGCGCAGCGCGCGGCCAACAGCCTCGACGCGCTCGAGCACTACCGCGCGGCCCGGGTGCTGCTCGAGGTGCGCTCTAGACGTTAGGCGGGAACGTGTACGAAGGCGGGGGCGTCACCTCGGGTGGCGTGATCTCGAGCGTGATGACCTCGTGGTTCGCCAACACAATGGTTTTCGGATCACCAGTGAAGAGCTGCGGCCCCTTCCCGTCCTGCTTGTCGATGTAGACGACGAGCTTCTGGTCGCCGGCGAGGGTGAAAGTCGAAACGTGAGTGGAATCGAGGGGTTCGTCCGGGCCTGGCGGGGTTGTCTGCTTATTCCAGGCGGTCCAGACAGCGAAGAACTCCCCCAGGGTGAAGGTCTGGCTGGCCGGCGCCTCGATGTGGATCACATTTGAGCTGGGGGAGTGGACGTGCAGCCAGTAGAAACAGGTCGTAGCTCCGGCCGAGTCGGTGACGATGCCGATGTTGCTGGGGATCGGATGCACGGCGCCTTGGTAGATGATCTGAACGGCTGCGTGATAGTGCACCTTCGAGTGCTCGAGCTGATCACATGGAATTCCGGCAGCCGCCGGTGCCGGTATCGCGGGTTTGCTGTTCGTGACGATGTAGACAATGACCCCGATGGCGAACACCAAAAGGATTGCCCCCACCGCGATCGGGAGCAGCGGGATGTCGCGGCTCTTCTTGACCGCGGGCCGGTGCGCGCCGCGGCCGCTGGTGGTGCTACGGGAGGCGGTGTTGCCTCGGTTTTTTTTGGGAGCCATAACCACGGTAGAATACCGACCTACCCTTTCTGGCCTCGGGCCGGGGCGTTCCGCCCCGATCAAACCGGGGGCCTGAACCCATAGGAAGGAGGTCCCCATTGAGGGATTACGAAGTTCTCTACATCGTCCGTGCGGATTTGGACGATGAGAAGGTCCAGGACGCGGTGAAGCGAGTCAATACGCTGATCGAAAGGTCAGGCGGTGGGGTCGAGCGTACTCACCTCTGGGGCAAGCGAAAGCTCGCCTACGAGGTCAAGCACCAGAAAGAGGGTTCCTACGTCCTTCAGGACTTTCAGTTCGAACCCAATCGGGTGCCAGAGCTCGAGTCGGCCCTGAAGATCACTGAAGAGGTACTGCGCCACCTGATCGTGCGCAAGCCCGAGAAGGTGGCCCCGACCGTCGTTGCGCCACCGCCGGCGGAGGTCGTGCTGGAGCCCATCGCGGTGGAACCGGAGACCGTGGCAGAACCGGCTCATGCGGATCGGGAGGAGGCTTAAATGTCGAACCTGAACAAAGCGCTGCTCATCGGGCGGCTCACCAAGGACCCGGAGATGCGTTACACGCCAAGCGGGACTGCAGTGACGAACTTCAGCATTGCTACCAACCGGTGGTCCTCGGGCCCGGATGGCGAGAAGAAGGAGTTCACCGACTACCACAACATCGTCGCCTACCCGATCGGCAAGCGAAACCTCGCCGAGACGGTGGCGCAGTACACGCGCAAGGGAGCCCTCGTGTTCGTCGAGGGCCGCATCCAGACCAGGTCTTGGGAAGGCCAGGACGGCCAGAAGCGGCGCGTGACCGAGATCATCGCCAATGACGTGCAGTTCCTCGAGCCTCGCGGAAGCGGCTCTGGAGCTCCTGCTCGCGCAGCAGGTCCCGCGGCTCATGAAGACCACCCCGCTCCGGACGACGCTCCGCGTGACGTCGACCCGGACGAGATCCCTTTTTAGGAGATAGGCATGGCAGCCAACCGTCCACCACACCGGGAGTCAAGCGGCGGCAGCAGCGGAGGCGGAGGCAGGGGACCGAAGCGACAGCATCGCAAGGTCTGCAGCTTCTGCGTGGAGAAGATTCGCTACATCGACTACAAGGAGATCTCGCGGCTGCGGAGATTCGTGAGCGACCGAGGCAAGATCCTTCCCCGCCGCGTCACCGGAACGTGCGCGCGGCACCAGCGCCCGCTCACGACGGCCCTCGAGCGCGCGCGCGCGATCGCGCTTCTTCCTTACACCACCGAGTCGCATTAGACCCATGACCTTCCAAACGCAGCTGCGCATCCCGGGTCCGACGCCTCTTCCCGAGCGCGTCGTGCGGAGCATGAGCCGGCCGATGATCGATCACCGCGGCCCGGAGTTCGCCGCGATCCTGTCCGAGATCACCGCGGGTGCGAAACGCGTCTTTAAGACCTCGAGCGACCTTGTCTTTCTGACTTGCTCGGGGAGTGGCGGCCTCGAGTCGGCGATCGCCAACCTCGTCTCGCCAGGTGACGAGGTGGTCGCCGCGCTGTGCGGCAACTTTGGCGAGCGGTTCGCCGCGCTGGCCGCGGCGTACGGCGCGGATGTCGCGCGGCTCGAGTCGGAGTGGGGCCAGCCGGTCGACCCTGACGACCTGGCTCGCGTGCTCGACCAGCACCCCAAGGCCAACCTCGTCCTGCTGACCCACAACGAGACCTCCACCGGGCTGACCAACCCGCTCCGCGAGCTCGCTCGCGTGGCCCGAGACGCCGGCAAGCTCGTGGTCGTCGATGGCGTGAGCTCGATCAGCTCGATCGCGATCGAAACCGACGCCTGGGGCATCGACGTCGCGGTCAGCGGCTCGCAGAAGGGGTGGATGGCACCGCCCGGCCTCGCTCTTGTGAGCGTGAGCGAGCGTGCTTGGGCGCAGCAGGCAAAAGCTCGTTCGCCCCGGTTCTACTTCGACTGGAAAGAGGCCAAGACCTGGGCCGACAAGGGCATGACCCCGTTTACACCCGCTGTTGGCGTGGCCTTCGCCGTGCAGGAAGGCCTGCGCATGCTCGAAGAAGAGGGCCTCGACAAGGTCTACGACCGGCACGCTCGCCTGGCTCGGGCGACACAAGCCGCGCTCGAAGCGTTGGGCTTTCAGCTCTTTGCGCGAGACGGATATCGCTCGAACACCGTGACCTCGGCGGTGCCGCCTCCCGGCCTCGACATCGCGGCATTCCGCAAGCTGCTGGACACGAAGTACGGGGTCGTGATCGCGGGGGGCCAGGGCAAGATGTCCGGAAAGATGGTCCGCGTCGGCCACCTCGGCGCGGTCGCCGAAGGTGACGTCGTCCAGGTCATCTGGGCCATGGAGCAGGCACTCGAAGAGCTCGACATCGCGCTAGCCAATGGACGTGGTGTTGCTGCAGCAACCGCGTCACTGCAGGGCGCCGCCGCAGTAGCACGTTAGTGCCGAGGATCCTGGTCGCCGACCCGCTGGCCGAGGACGGCCTCGAACGGCTGCGGCGAGCGGGGGAAGTCACTGTTGTCAGCAAGCTGCCTGAGGCGGAGCTGATCCAGCGCATACCGGAGTTCGACGCGCTGATCGTCCGCAGCGAGACGCGCGTCACCGCCTCGGTGCTCGAAGCGGGAAAAATGCTGCGGGTCGTCGGGCGTGCGGGCGTCGGGGTCGACAACATCGATGTCGACGCGGCGACACGCAAGGGCATCATCGTCGTCAACGCTCCGCGCGGCAACATCGTCGCGGCCGCCGAGCACACGATCGCGCTGCTCGTCTCGCTTGCCCGGTGGGTGCCGCAGGCCGACGCGTCGGTCAAGCGCGGAGAGTGGACACGCGCAAAGTTCATCGGGACCGAGATTCGCGGCAAGACGCTGGGTGTGATCGGGCTCGGAAACGTAGGGTCTGAGGTTGCCAAGCGCGCGCATGGACTGGAGATGGAGGTCATCGCCTATGACCCTGTCGTTTCGGTCGAGCGGGCGGAACTGTTTAACGTCGAGCTCGTGAGCTTGGACGAGCTGCTCAAGAGATCCGACTTCGTCAGCGTGCATGTGCCGTTGGTCGATGCCAATCGCAACCTGATAAGTGGCCCCGAGCTCGCGCTCATGAAGCCCACCGCTCGCCTGATCAACGCCGCCCGCGGAGGCATCGTCGACGAGGACGCCCTTTTCGAGGCGCTCAATTCGGGGCGCCTGGCGGCAGCAGCTTCGGATGTGTTCGTGACCGAGCCGCCCGGTGCCCACCCGCTGCTCACCCTGCCCAATTTCGTCGCCACCCCGCACATCGGGGCATCGACGACTGAGGCACAGATCTCGGTGGCATTTGATGTGGCCGAAGAGGTGGCGGCGGTCCTGGCCGGCGACCTTCCGCGATTCGCCGTCAACGCGCCGGCGCTGCCGCCGGAAGAGCTTGCGTACCT
>JALYSJ010000099.1 GCA_030854855.1 Candidatus Dormiibacterota bacterium | reverse complement strand
GAGCTCGGGGGCATCCCCATCAACGCGAAGCAGGTTCACCCGGTCGAAGCGATCCAGAAAGCGACTGATGGGATCGGCGCCGATTCCAGCATCGAGTGTGTGGGCTTGATGCCGGCCGTCGACACGGCTATCGAGAGCGTTCGGGGCGGCGGCACGATTTCGATGGTCGGCGTCCCGAGCACCGTCGTCGGCGACTTTCCTTACATGAAGATGTGGCTCAAGTCACTCACGTTCCGCGCCGGGTGGTGCAACGTTCAGGCCTACATGAGGCCGCTCCTGGACCTGATCGCCGCTGGGCGCTTACAGCCAGAGAAGATCATCAGCCACCGCATGAAGCTCGAACAGGCCGAGGAGGCTTACCGCATGTTCGACGCACACGAGGCGACCAAGATCGTCCTAACCCCTTAAGGGCGCATTAGACGGGTAAGCCCTCGACGGACACGACCGAATTCGGCCGCGGCTCTAGAGAGGTGGCGGCGCGTCCAGCGCCATAAGGTAGCCCCGCGCCCGCTCGGTCAATGGGTAACGGTTCTCGAGCTCGTGAAACGCCGGCCCGTGGTCGCTTTGGTCGAGGTGGGCGAGCTCATGGACGAGCAGGTAGTCGAGTACCCAATCGGGCAGGGACGCGGCGCGCCTTGCGATGCGGATCGCTCCGGTCGTGAAGGTGCAGCTTCCCCACGTGTGAGCCATGTCCACGAAGCCGATCGACGTCCACCGCAGCCGGCTGCCGAAATGGCGCTCGTTGAGAGTTCGCGCGCGCTCCACGAGGCGCTCGTCAGATGGCCGCGATCTCTCCATGCGGCGGCCGATGCGCTGGCGCATCGCCTCCGCCCATCGCTGTCGTTCGGCCTGCGGCATCCATGAAGGGACCAGCAGCTCGAGGACTCCTGACCGGAGGCGGGCAGAGACCGTCCGCCGCCGTCTTTTCGAAGCGACGATGTGCACGGGTGGGCTGAATTGATCCGGGTCCTGTTCCAAGACGTAATGCTCCGTTGTTGCTAAATCGGTTGCCGCGATTGTAGGCAGCCCGGCGGTGGCATGGAAACCCCGGTTGTAAAGAAGCCTGAAGTCCGCGGCACTAAAGGTAGGATTGGCCGCGCAAACGTGCCTAGAAGCCTCGTCATCGGAAATGGCAATGTGCTCGTCGGCTTCGACGCCAATTATTCGGTCCGCGACCTCTACTTTCCGCGCGTCGGCGACGCCAATCAGACAATGGGCAACATTTGCCGGACAGGCTTCTTCATCGACGGCAAATTCTCGTGGCTGGACGCTCCCGGCTGGGACCGCAGCCTGAACTACGCCGAGGACTCGCTCGTGAGCGATGTCATTCTCAAACACGCGGGTTTGGGTATCACGGTCAAATTCGCAGACTATGTCGACCTTGCTCGCAACTGGTTTGTTCGCAACGTCGAAGTCCAATCCGCGACCGGCTTCACCACCGGACGCGTCTTCTTCCACTACGACTGGTTCATCGAGGGCTCGGATATCGGCAACACAGTGGCCTTCGATCCCCGGCACAGGGGGATCATCGCCTACAAGGGCAATCGCTACTTTCTGATCGGCGGCCAGTCCGGGCCCGAGTTCGGCGTCAGCACGTGGGCCAACGGCAAGAAGGGAAATGGCCTCGCAGGCACATGGGTCGATGCCGAGGACGGTGTGCTCGGCAGAAACCCGATCGAGCAGGGTTCGGTGGACTGCACCGTCGGGTTCGACTTCGGTCCGGGCAAACCCGCAGAGTCTCGGACACTGATCCATTGGGTCTGCATGGGCACGCGGCTAAGCGAGGTCACGACCTATGGCCAGGACCTGATCCTGGGCCGGGGTCCCGCCACGTATTACGGGAGGACGAGAACCTACTGGCAGGTCTGGTCAGAGAAAGACCACCGCCACATCGATGAAGAGCTTGGTGCCGATGTGACGCAGCTCTACCGCCGCAGCATCCTGACGGCGCGCACGCACGCTGACAACCACGGCGCGATCATCGCCTCGACCGATTTCGACATCACCAAGTTCGCACGAGACACCTACGCCTACGCCTGGCCTCGCGATGGAGCCCTAGTCGCGAACGCTCTGGATCGCGCGGGACACGAGGACATCACGCGCCAGTTCTTCCAGTTCTGCCAGCAGGCCCTCGTGGAGGAGGGATTCTTTCTCCACAAGTACACGCCTTACGGGCTGCCGGGCAGCTCGTGGCTTCCATGGATCGACTCCCGTGGGAAGCGAACGTTACCAGTCCAGGAAGACGAGACCGGCCTGGTCCTCTGGGCGCTCTGGCAACACTACCGCATTCACCGCAACCTCGACTTCGTCGTCAGCCTGTACACGACGCTCGTCTTGCCGGCGGCCGAATGGATGGTCTCTTACGTCGATGAACGAAGCGGGCTCTTGATGCCTTCCTGGGATCTTTGGGAGGAGCGATGGGGCGTGCACGCATTCACCGTCGGCGCCGTGTGGGGCGGCCTCGATGCGGCGCGAAACTTCGCCGATTTGTTCGGCGACGTCGCCGCATACCTTCGGTATCGCGACGCCGCAGACCGGCTCCGCGCCGCGGCTGATACGCATATGTACAGCAAGGAGCTCGGCCGGTTCGCTCGCCGCATCGCCGTGGAAGACGACGGCACCGAGACGGTGGACATGGTTCTCGACAGCGCGCTCTACGGGCTCTGGCGATTCGGAATGTATCCGCCGGACGATCAGCGAATCTTTGCCACCATGAACGCGATTGGCGACCAGCTTGCAAACAAGGGCGCTGCTGGAGGCATCGCGAGATACACGGACGACTACTACTTCAAGATCGAATCGGACACCAAGAGAGTCCCGGGCAACCCATGGTTCATGTGCACTCTGTGGCTCGCGCAGTGGTACATCGCCATCGCCAAGGAAACCCACGACCTGAAACCGGCGCGCGACATCATCAACTGGGTGGTTGCGCACCAGATCTCGGGAGGCCTGCTATCCGAACAGCTCGACCCCAACACCGGCGCGCCGCTGTCGGTGTCGCCGCTCACGTGGTCGCATGCCGAGCTGATTGTCACGGTGGACGAGTTCTGCAGGAAGTCCGAGCGCCTGCGCCGCTCGGCGATCCCAGCCACCATCCCTCCGAAGCCGCGCATCGCGAAGGCGGCCGCGGACCCGGCTTAGATCTACCCGCCTATAACGGAATATTGCCGTGCTTGCGCGGCGGTCGCTCGATCGTCTTGCGCAGGCAGAGCTGAAGTCCCCGCACGAGCTCCCGCCTCGTCTGGCTGGGCTCGATGACGTCGTCGATGTAGCCTCGTTCGGCAGCCACGTAGGGGTTGGCGAACCGCGCTGTGTACTCGGCGACCAGCTCTTTGCGCCTACCTGCCGGATCCTTGGCAGTCGCCAGGTCGCGCTTGTAGATGATGTTAACGGCGGCTTCCGGGCCCATGACCGCGATCTCCGCGGTCGGCCACGCCAGGTTGAGGTCTGCCCCCATCTGCTTGGGAGACATGACGCAGTAGGCGCCGCCGTAGTCCTTGCGGGTGATCACCGTCAGCTTCGGTACCGTCGCCTCCGCATAGGCATAGAGGAGCTTGGCGCCGTGCCGGATGATCCCGCCGTGCTCCTGGTCGCGCCCGGGAAGGTAGCCGGGGACGTCGACGAAGGAGATGATCGGAATGCCAAACGCGTCGCAGAAGCGGATGAACCTTGCGGCTTTGACCGAGGCGTTGATGTCGATGGCGCCCGCCAGCACCTTGGGTTGATTGCCGACGATACCCACAACGTGTCCGCCGAGACGTCCGAGGCCGATAACGATGTTGGGCGCGAAGAACGGCTGCACCTCGAAGAACTCGCGACCATCGAGAACTCGCGCGACGAGCTCACGCATGTCGTAAGGCTTGTTCGGCGATGCGGGAACTATCGTCTGCAGCTCAGGGTCGGCCCGCTCGAGGTCGTCGGTCGTGGGGACAAACGGCGGCCGCTCGCCATTCGATGATGGCAGGAAGGAGAGAAGCTTCCGCACGCCTTCAGCGCACGCTTGCTCGGTCTGGGGCAAGAAGTGCGCTACGCCCGACGTCGCATTGTGGACGTCGCCGCCACCGAGCTCGTCAAACGAGACATCCTCGCCGGTGACGACCCGGATCACCTCCGGGCCGGTGATGAACATGTACCCCTGTCCCGCAACGATGAAGATGAAGTCGGTGATCGCGGGCGAGTAAACAGCACCGCCGGTGCACGGTCCGGCAATGACGCTGATCTGCGGTATGACTCCGGACGAGCGAACGTTGCGCAAGAAGATGTCCGCGTAACCCGCGAGTGCGACTACGCCCTCCTGTATGCGGGCGCCGCCGGAATCGTTGATGCCGATGATCGGTACGCGGTTGCGCAGCGCCAGCTCCTGCACCTTGACGATCTTTTCGGCGGTGACTTCGCCGAGCGAGCCTCCGAAAACCGTCGCGTCGTACGCATAGACGGCGACAGGACGCCTATCGATCTCGCCAAAGCCGGCGACCACTCCGTCGCCCGCGATCCGCCGCTCCTCCATGCCAAACCCATGCGCGCGATGGGTGGCGAATACGTCGAGCTCGACGAAGGAACCGTCGTCGAGGAGCATCTCGATGCGGTCGCGCGCGGTCAACTTGCCCGCCGCGCG
>JALYSJ010000096.1 GCA_030854855.1 Candidatus Dormiibacterota bacterium | reverse complement strand
TGGCGGCCCCCGATTTTCCATCCAGTCACGGCCCGAGCTGGCGGATGGTCGTCGACTGGGGCGCCGGCACCTTCCAGGGCATCTACCCCGGCGGCCAGAGCGAGAACCCGGCTTCGCGGTGGTACGCGGACAGAGTGGACACTTGGTGGAACGGCAGGTACGCGGCGATGCTGACAGCCGACGAGGCGGCGGCCTCGAGCGGCGTCAAGACATGGAAGTTGTTGAAGCCGTGAAGTCACTGGCCATTCTGGTCGTAGGCTCAGTCGCGGCGGTGGTCGGCGTGATGTTCGGCGTCTGGTGGGCGCCTTTCGTCGTCGGCCTGGGGATCGGCATCGTGAACCCACGGGCCCGTGTCGCCGTCCCGATCGGAGCGTTCGCCGGATTTCTGGCCTGGGGCCTGCTCCTCGGCGCGGACCAGATTCTTTACGGACTGGGCTCAACCGCCTCGAGCCTCGCGTCCATCCTGGGTTTTAGCCATCAGGTAGCGATCCCCGTGATCATGACCTGCCTTGTCGGATCGCTCCTGGGACTCACCGGCGCATGGCTGGGATCAGCCGGCCGATCAATCGCCACGCGTCGCGCGCGCCCAGTTCCCTGAAACCGTCTTGAGACCGCACGCTCGCGCGGTGGTGATCGGCGGCGGCGTCGGTGGCGCTTCGATCCTCTACTGGCTGGCGCGCCTCGGCGTGACCAACACGGTTCTCGTCGAGCGCTCGCGGATCACCAGCGGCTCGACGTTCCATTCCGCTGGGCTCGTTGGGCAGCTGCGGGGTTCGCTGAGCCTGACCCGGATGATGATGAACTCGGTCGAGCTGTATCGAACGCTCGGGCAGGAGGTCGGGCTCGAAACCGGCTGGCGCCAGGTTGGCTCGCTCCGCCTGGCCTCGAGCAAGGAGCGAATGGAGGAGCTGGCACGCCAGGCGGGATGGGCGAAGACATTCGGACTTCCACTCGAGCTGGTCTCGGCCCAGGAGGCGCAGCGCATGTTCCCGCCGATGTCGACCGAGGGCGTCCTTGGAGCTGCGTTCCTGCCAACCGACGGTTACATCGACCCGAGCCAGCTCACCTTCGCGCTGATCGAAGGCGCGCGCCGCCGAGGCGCCGAGATCTGCGAGGACACCCGCGTCACAAACATTGAAGTCCGCGACAATCGCGTCCGCCGCGTTGTCACCGAGCGCGGCGACATCGAGACCGAGCTGGTGGTCGACGCGGGCGGCATGTTCGCTCCCGACATCGGACGGATGGTCGGCGTCAACGTCCCGCTCGTCCCGATGGCACACGAATACCTCATCACCAAACCGGCTGGCTTGCCGCTGGACATGCCGACGATGCGAGACCCCTCGCTGCTCGTGTACTACAGGCCCGAATCCGGCGGCCTGGTCATGGGCGGCTACGAGCGCGATCCCGCGCCGTGGGGCCTGGACGGTATACCCGCTGACTTCAACGGAAGGCTGCTGGAGCCGGATTGGGATCGGTTCGAGCCGTTGATGACCAACGCGATGGTGCGAACCCCATCCATCAAGGACTCAGAGGTCGTCCGTCTTGTCAATGGACCGGAAGCGTTCACTCCGGACAACGAGTTCATCCTCGGACCTTCGGAGGTGCGCGGCTTCTGGGTCGCTGCGGGCTTCTGCGCGCACGGGCTTGCGGGTGCGGGCGGGATGGGCCGGCTGGTTGCGGAGTGGATCGTGGACGGCAGGCCGGGACTCGACGCGTGGGAGATGGACTCGAGGCGTTTCGGCCGCCAGTACATCAGCCGCGAGTACACGCTCGCCCGAACCCGCGAGGTCTACTCGACGTACTACGACGTCAAGTACCCCGGACACGAGCACAGCGCGGGCCGTCCGCTGCGCGTCTCACCCGTCTACAGCCGGCTCGCCGGGCTGGGTGCTGCATTTGGCGAGAAGTCGGGCTGGGAGCGCGCCAACTGGTTCGAGCCGAACGCCTCGCGGGGCGATGAGTCGCTGCGCCCGCGCGGGTGGGCCGGGCGCCATTGGTCACCCGCGGTCGGCGCGGAGCACAACGCGTGCCGAGGGTCGGCGGCGATGTTCGACTTCACATCCTTCGCCAAGATCGAGGTGCGCGGCCGAGGCGCCGCGGCATTCCTCGAAAGCCTTACGGACAATCGAGTCGCGCGAGCGGTCGGCGCCCTGACCTATACCCAGATGCTCAACGAGGGCGGCGGGATCGAATGCGACTTCACCGTGACGCGGCTGGCCGAAGACCGCTTTCGCATCATCACAGGCACTGCGTTCGGGCAGCACGACCTGTTCTGGATCAGGGACCACGCACCCGAAGACGGATCGGTGCAGATCGAGGACGTCACGTCGGCCTATGCGTGCATCGGACTGTGGGGACCCGCGGCTCGCGACATCCTGCAGCCGCTGATACCGACCTCAATCGCGAACGAAGCCATTCCATTCATGACCGCTCGGCAACTGGCGATCGGCTCCGTGCCGTGCCTCGCGCTGCGCGTCACTTACGTGGGCGAACTGGGTTGGGAGCTCTACTGCCCTGCCGAATTTGGCCTTCGGCTGTGGGACACGATCTGGGAGGCGGGGCACAGCAAAGGCCTGGTGGCGGGAGGGTACAAGGCGGTCGACTCGTTGCGACTCGAGAAGGGCTACCGCGTCTGGGGCACCGACATCGGCAGCGAGACCGACCCGTATCAGTGCGGCCTTGGTTTTTGCGTCAAGCTCGACAAGGGCGAGTTCGTCGGGCGATCGGCTCTTCTGAAGAAGCGAGAAACACCTGCGTCGACGCGACTCGCCTGCCTTGTGCTCGAGGACCCGCGATCCGTCGCGCTCGGTTCGGAGCCAGTTCGAATCGGGGGCGAGATCAGCGGACGCGTGACCAGCGGCGGATACGGATATACGGTGGGACACTCCATCGCCTACGCACATGTGCCCTCGAGCGCGCCTGCCGGCATGCCGGTCGAAGTCGAGATCTTCGGCACGTGGGTCGCCGGTCAGATCGCGAATGAACCCCTCTACGATCCCAAGGGCACGCGAGTCCGAGCTTAGTGGCCCTGATGCGCGGTGCTTTGCAAGTACCGTTTGAATTCTGGGTCGGCCGCCGTCCGCTCCAAACGATCGAAGTGTTTTGCCGCGTAGCCGCCGAAGTCGAAGTCAAGCTCCGAGATCGCCCCCTGGAGCACGCCCCACATCGCCTCGCGAAAATCGGACATGAAGCGCATGAGCCGCAAGGACGCGAGGTCGCCCTCGCGCACGCTTCCAAAATAAGCGGCGAGCAGCCGCCGGTCGTTCTCGACATCGAATTCGTGATTGACCGAAAAGTTGGCGAGGTCGAAGAAGCGATCCCCCATGCCGGCGTACTCCCAATCGACGATCCGGATCGTGCCGTCATCGAGAAAGTTCGCGTTGAGCAAGTCGTTGTGGCATAGCACGAGCGGCTGAGGGCCACGCGCGGCGCGGATCCGGGCCGAGACTTCGCGTGCGTCAGCAAAACCATCCGGCATCGCGACGCCGTGGGCCACGGCCTCGGCCTTGTAAGCCTCCACCCCCGCATGAGCGTCGAAGCGGCCCGAGATCGCGGCCGCGGAATGGATGCGCCGCAATGCGTCCGCGACGCGCGGCAGCATAGATGCGCTGCGCATCTCCTCCGGTGCGATGGCTCGGCCCTCGATGAACCGTGTGACCAACCAACCCTCGGACTCGACGAAAGACACCACCGCCGGCCCCACCCCGACCTCCTCGGCGCGCAGGCTCGCCGCGTGCTCAACTGACCGGTCGATGCCAAGCAAATTCGTGCTCGATCCGCCCACCCGTAGCACGAACGCGGCGCCATCGACCTCGACCTTGAAATTGCGGTTGGTGATGCCTCCGTCCAACGCGCTCACTCCGGCCGGCCGCCCTGGCCACATCCGCTTGACAGCAGCGGCGACGTCCACAGTGGCCGATCGTATCTGCTCTAATGGCCGCGTGAAAGTCGACAAGCCGCTTGACAGCCGGCTCGGAGTCCGCATGAGCGCCATCGCGGCCGTCTTGGCGCTGTCTCTCTTGGCGGTAACTCTCGCCGCCTGCTCGTCAACCCCGCCGACCAGCGGGCCGGCCATCCCGCAGCCCCCAACCGCAGGCGTCAAGCCACTGGCCTCGGTCGGTGCGGGAGAGGGCCAGCTCAACCTGATCACTATCGACGGCTACGCCGACTCTTCGTGGACGGTGCCGTTCACCAAAGCGTCCGGATGCAAGGTCACCACGAAGTACGTGGGTTCGTTTGACGAGATCGTCACCACGATGAAGGATGGCGGCGGCGGTCAGTGGGACCTCGTGTCCGCGACTGGAGACGCCGGGCTGCAGCTGATCTACAGCGGCGAAGTCAACCCCATGAATACGGCGCTGATCCCCGATTACAACAACTTCGATGGCTTCTTCAAGTCCCCGGCCTTCAACACCGTCAACGGCATTCACTACGGCATCTCGCTGCAGTGGGGTCCAAACGATCTGCTCTTCAGCACCAAGAAATTCGTCAACCCGCTGACGAGCTGGAGCGCCATCTACGACGTTGCCAACAAAGGCCTGGTCACCGTGCCCGACAACCCGATGCAGATCGCGGATGCCGCCCTCTACCTGAGCAAGACTCAGACCGCCCTCAACATCAAGGACCCTTACGAGCTGAACCAGAAGCAGTTCGACGCGGCAGTCAGCCTGCTCAAGCAGCAGCGCGCGCTCGTCAAAAGGTACTGGGCCCTCGTCTCAGACGAGATCTCGATGTTCCGGAACAGCGAGGTGGTGGTCGGTGTCGCGTCGCCGTACCAGACCGTGCAGCTCAAGGCCGCCGGGGCGCCGGTCGCGGATACCATCCCGACAGAAGGCGCGACCGCCTGGGGTGATTCGTGGATGCTCGCCGCCAAAGCCGCACACCCGAACTGCGCCTACTTGTGGGTTGCCTACGTGAGCACGCCCAAGGTGCAGGCCCAGCAGGCTCTGTTCTTCGGCGAGACGCCCGTCAACACCAAGGCGTGCGCCGAGATGGAAGCTCTCCAGGCAGGCTCGTGCGCTGGGTACCACGCTGACGCTACCGGCGCCTACTTCGATGCAATCAAGTTCTGGAAGACGCCGCTCGCTCGATGTCCGGACGGGAGCACGAGCTGCATTCCGTACGACCAGTGGGTCGCGGCCTGGGTCGCGGTAAAGGCCTAGGGCCGTTCGAGCTTCGTCTTCAGGTTTGCCATCGCGCCGTTGTAGTTCGTCTGCACGGTGCTTTTGAAGATGGCGAGCACCAGCGGAAAGTAGAACGGCCCTTTGGTCATCGTCACGTGCCGCTCCACGTGGGTTCCGTCGCCCGCTGGGCTGAAGGTGAACTCGTGATGGAACACCGAGTTGGAATCCTCGGCGTCAAAGGCCAGCCGCTTGGGAGGCTCCAGCGCAGTGATGGTGACCACTGACTGGTTCGGCTTGCCGTTGAGAATTCCCTCGGCCTTGTAGCGGGAACCCACCGCCGGCGGGCCTGGCCGCTCGGCGGTCGCCTTCATGTGATCGTCGGCGCTGCCCCACTCCCCATGCCGCGAGACGTCGGCGACGTACTCGAACGCCGCCGCCGGCTGCGCCTTGACGTCGACCGAGTAGTCGGCCGAATAGGCCACCCTAGTGAAGGATCATCGGAAGAACTATCGAAGCCAACCAGAGTGCCAGCCCGACGGCGATCAGCCCCACCTTCTTGTAGCCCCACCCGATGGCGGCCAGGACGAAGACGATGAAGGCCAGGATCAGAAGGATCGTGCTCAGGCTCAAGCTCGAGAGACGGCCGATCAGCTCCGAAAGCACCCACAGGGCCAGACCGGCTGCGATGAGATCCGCCTTCTTGTAGCTGAGTCCGATCGCGGCGACGACGAAGACAACCAGGGCAATGATCAGTAAAAGCAAGCTAATACTCATGCGGGCCATTATCGGCTGTCGCCTGGCCGCCTGCACCAGGATTTCGACGTTTCATATTCGGCACCTTTGGCACAAAGGGTGCGGAATGAGGCCGGGATTCCGCACCTTTGGCGCAAAGAGTGCGAAATAAAGGGGTAGTAGGCACCGCAAGGTTCATCGCGCCGCGAGTGCTGGCGGTGGTCGAGCACCCCAGCCGCGACAAGAGTCGCGCGCGGCCGAAGCCTGCGGCCCTTCCCCCTGCAGCCTGAGAACGAAATAGACTCGCTGCTCTGATGGAGCAGCTTCTGGCGTCGTGGGACGGCGAGTCGGTGACGACTCATCGCGACCGCGCGACCGGTACGTGGATGCTCGTTTGCGTGCATTCAACACGTCTCGGTCCGAGCGGAGGCGGACTCCGCATGAAGTCCTATGGGTCG
>JALYSJ010000089.1 GCA_030854855.1 Candidatus Dormiibacterota bacterium | reverse complement strand
CGGCGGGGGTCTCGACCCAGTGGTCGACGGTATGCTGCTCGGCGGGGTAGCGATCGGCCTCGCGCTCGGGGGAATCTTTCCGCCGTGGCTCGCGGGTGTCATCATCGCGAGGTACCTGCTGCCGGCGGTCGGGGGTTTGGTGCTCATTTATCTGCACCGGCGACCGGAGCTCCGCCACACGGTGAGTGGGCAGATCTCGACGGCCCTGATCATCATCCTGGTTGGAGGCATCTGCCTGTTTCGATTCATGAACCAGGACGCGACCAACGTGGTCGTCGGCGCTGAGATCGTCATTCCCATCGCGACCGTGGCCACTTTCGTCCATCTCGGATGGGTCGCGCGCCGGCCGGCCCCCGCCCCTGAGCCCGGGTAACATTGCTGTTGGTCGCGCTAAGTGGGGTGCTGGCGGTACCCTGCACCGGCAATCCGCCTTAGCCGGACCGAATTCCCGCGCTGAGGTCAGGGTTCTCACGCCTGGCCGCGGCAAACGGCGTTGAAGGTCGGGACCTGCGCAGCTCGGGTCTCCGAACCCCGTCAGGTCCGGAAGGAAGCAGCGGTAAGGAGAGAACTCGAGGGTGCCGCAGTCATCTGGGCCGGAGCTGTGAACCGCGGTGCGAGCTGGGAGTCTTCGATCGAAGCGGGGGTGCGCGGCCATTTGAATCTATATGCCTGAGTACCAGAGTCTTTATCGCAAGTACAGGTCGCAGACGTTCGCCGACCTGGTTGGCCAGGAGGCGGCGTCGCGAGCCCTGCAGGGCGCAATCATCGGCGCGCGAGTCGCGCACGCGTACCTGTTCAGCGGGTCACGCGGTACGGGGAAGACGTCGGCCGCGCGGCTGCTCGCGAAGGCGCTCAACTGCACGGGGCGGGGGCGCGATTCCGCAGAGCCATGCAATGCGTGTCAGTCGTGTACGGAGATGACTGGTGGGTCGGCGCTCGACCTGATCGAGATCGATGCCGCGTCGAACCGTGGTATCGACGAGATCCGCGACCTGCGCGAGAAGGTGAACCTCTCGCCGGCGCTGGGGCCGTTCAAGGTCTACATCATCGATGAGGCGCACATGCTCACCGAGCCGGCGTTCAACGCTCTGCTGAAGACCCTGGAGGAGCCGCCGGCGCACGTGGTGTTCATCCTCTGCACGACCGACGCGCAGAAGATCCCGCTCACAGTGATCGGTCGCTGCCAGCAGTTCGTGTTCCGGCGGCACAGCGAGGAGCAGATAGTGTCGCGGCTGACGCATATCGCGAAGGCGGAGAAGGTGCACGTAGATCCGGAAGCGATGCTGCTGATCGCTCGCACCGCGCAGGGATCGATGCGCGACGCGGTGGGCCTGATGGACCAGCTGGTGCCGCTGGCGTCGGGTCCGATCTCGCTGGAGTCCGCGCGTGCGTTGTTGGGGATCGCTGATCCGCGGCTTTTGGAATCGCTGCTTGATGACGTGCTGGCGGGTCGCGCGGCTGAGGCGCTCGCGGAGGTGAATCGCGTCTATTCGGCGGGCGCGGAGCTTCGGCAGGTTGTGCGGGGTTTGATGGAGGGATGTCGGGATCGGCTGGTGGCGGCGCTGACGAAGCGCGACCAGGCGACGGCGCGGCGCCTGTCGAGTGTGCTGGATGCGCTGCTGCATCTCGATGGCGAGGTGCGGAGGCATGCGGAGCCGCGGTTCCTGGTCGAGGCGACGCTCGCACGACTTGCCGTGGAGCTGGGGACTGAGGAAGTGCGCGAGGTGGCGGTTGCTTCGGTCCCGGTCCTTCGGGCCACCTCCCCGGCAAGCGGGGAGGAGAAGGTCTCATCGGCGGCGGTCGTGGTTGAGGTGAAGGAAGCTCCGGTGAGCGGCTCCGTGGCTGGATGGTCAGACGTGCTGGAAAAGTTGAATCGCACTGTGCGCGCGGCGTATCTCGACGCGCAGCCGGAGCTGATCGACTCGACGTTGGTCCTGTGGTTCCGCTACGGGTTTCATCACAAGAAGGCGCAGGAGCAGTCGATGCAGCTGATGCCGCATGTGCGCGAATGGCTGGGCAAAGATGTCAAGGTCGACTTCCGTTTGCGGGAAGGTGAGCCGGCGAAGGTTGGGCCCAAGGCTCTGAGTCCTGAGGACGATCCGTTCGTCCGCGAGGTCGTGCGAAGGTTTGACGGACGCGTGACACGAGTGAAGGAGGTCTCCGAGTGAAGGATCCGCTGAAGATGCTGAAGCAGGTCCAGCAGATGCAGGACAGGATGAGCAAGGCGCAGGCGGAGCTGGAGAAGGAGACCGTCGAGGCGAGCGTTGGCGGAGGCGCGGTGCGGGTGGTCGCGACGGGCGGGCAGAAGGTGGTGTCGGTGACGATCGACCCGGAGGCCGCATCCGACGTCGAGATGCTGCAGGACCTGGTGGTCACGGCGGTCAACGAGGCGATGGAAAAATCGAAGCAGCTTGCCGCATCGAAGATGCAGACGATCGCGTCCGGGCTCGGCCTTCCGCCTGGAATGGTGTAGCAACCGCGAATGCCGCAGCTGCCTGAGCCGCTCGAGCGGCTTATCCAGGAGCTCTCGCGGTTGCCGGGCATCGGTCCGAAAACGGCGCAGCGGCTCGCGTTTCATCTGCTGCGGTCGGACAGTCAGCGCGCGGCTTCGCTTGCGCTGGCAATCGGGGACGTGAAGGCGCGCATCGGTTACTGCGAGCGCTGCTACAACATCGCCGAGGGAAGCCTGTGCGCGATCTGCATGTCGCCGCGGCGGGACGCGACGCTGCTGTGCGTGGTGGAGTCGGCGCTCGA
>JALYSJ010000087.1 GCA_030854855.1 Candidatus Dormiibacterota bacterium | reverse complement strand
GCCATCGAGGGCGGCGGGACCGGCCTCGCCGTCGCGACCTTGGAGGAGGCAGACGCCCTCGATGGCCTGGTTCGTCCGGAGGCAGTTCTGGTGATGGGCGGACTCACGCTCGCCCAGGCGCAAGCGGCGGCATCAGGCGGCTGGAGCATCGCCGTCTCGAGCCGCGAGCTCGCATCGGCGCTCGCGGAGTCGGATGAGGCGGTGCCAGTGCACTTGAAGATAGACACCGGGATGGGCCGCTTCGGGTGTCCTCCAGGCGAGGCGCCGGGATTCGCCAGGTTCATCGACGAATCGCCTGGACTGCGCCTGGCGGGAACCTGGACGCACTTCGCCAGCTCCGACTCGGATGACGCGATGACCGAAGCCCAGTTCGCGCGATTCACCGCCGCGCTCGACGCGTTCGACGTCGACCCCGGCATGCGTCACGCCTCCAATTCGGTCGGCGCTCTGCGCCATCCGGAATTCGCGCTTGACGCGGTCCGTTGCGGCATTGCCATCTACGGCTGCGAGTGGCCGGGCACGCAGCCCGCCCTCGCTCTGCGATCGGTTGTGACCCACGTGAAAACCGTCGACCCCGGCGCCACCGTCGGCTACGGAGCAACCTGGCGAGCTCCCGAGACCAGGCGTGTGGCCACCGTGGCCATCGGCTACGCGGACGGCGTCCATCGCGCCCGTTCCAACAAAGGCGATGTCCTGGTGCGGGGCCGGCGCGCGCCGCTGATCGGGGTGGTCAGCATGGATGCCATCACCCTCGACGTCACCGACGTCCCAGGCGTGCAGGTGGGCGACATTGCGACGCTTATCGGGTCGGACGGCGACCAGCGGATCACCGCTGAAGAGGTGGGGGAGTGGTCCGGCACGATCTCTTACGAGGTCCTGACCTCGATCGGACCTCGGGTGGAGCGCCGCTACTCGGAATAGCCCTCATCGCCTTGGCATTCCAGATGTGTCAAGGCAGGTGAATCTAAACTGGCTGTATTGATGGCGGAAAGCCCAGCCCGAACTGCCTTCGCTGAGGAGGCGCTGACACATCTCGACACTCTGTACCGGGGCGCCCTTCGGCTCACCCGTGATCCAGACCAGGCCCAAGACCTCGTCCAGGAGGCTTATCTGCGCGCCCTCCGCTATCAGCACAGCTACCAGCAGGGCACGAACATGAGGGCCTGGCTCTTCGCGATCATGCGCAACCTTTTCTGGGACCGTTACAAGGGCTCCAGGAAGGAAGACGTGAGCCTCGACGACGTGGGCGAGTTCGTGCTGTACGAGAAGCTGCGCGACGAAGGCGCCAGGCCGGAAGCCGATGTCCTCGACAAGCTCGCCGCCTCAGAGGTGGTGACCGCGGTCGAAAAGCTGCCGCCGCTGCACCGGGAGGTCGTCCTCCTGGTCGATGTGGAAGGGTTTTCCTACAAGGACGCCGCCGAGGCGTTGGGGGTGCCGATCGGCACCGTCATGTCCCGGCTGCACCGAGCCCGGCAGCAGCTCCAAAAATCCCTCTATGACTATGCGGTGGAATCCGGTATCGTCCACGGCGGCGGCCAGCCACAGGTGCAGCAATGAACTGTAAGGACTGTTCCGAGAAGCTCGATCGCTTCGTCGACCGCGAGCTGAACTCGACCGATGTCCTCGAGCTTCAGCTCCACATGGAAGGCTGTCCCGACTGCGCGGACCACTACGAGTTCCAGTCTCATCTCAAGCGACTGGTGAAGCATTCGTGCGATTGCGCCGCACCCGCGGACTTCCGCGACAAGCTTCGCCAGATGCTCACCTAGCATCCAGCAAAGACTCCTAGCCGCACATCTCTACGTCATCACGCCCGACGCGCCGCGCGACCGCGTCATCGACCTGGCAGCCGCAGCGTTGCGCGGTGGCGCTGACATCATTCAGCTGCGCCACAAAACTCTGGCTCGGGGCGAGCTGCTGGAGCTCGCGCGTCGCGTCCGCGCGCTGACAGCCGAAGCAGGCGCGCTCTTCATCGTCAATGACCACGTCGACATCGCTCTGCTCAGCGAAGCCGACGGAGTGCACCTCGGGCCGGATGACCTGACCATCGCCTCCGCGCGTCGCGTCGCCGGCGATCGTCTGCTCATCGGCGCGTCGGCGTCCACTCTCGCGACTGCGCAGGCGGCGATTGCGGCGGGAGCAGCCTACCTCGGCAGCGGGCCTGCCTTCGCCACGCCGATCAAAGCCGAGAAGCAGGTCATCGGCCCCGCGGGCATTGCCGCCATCGTCGAGGCCGCGGGCGCGGAAGTGCCCGTGTTTGCCATCGGCGGCATCGACGAATCGAATCTCGCACAGCTCACCGCAGTGGGATTGCGGCGCGCATGCGTCATCCGCGCGGTCGCCGATGCGCCCGATCCCGAGCAGGTCACCCGGCGCCTGCGTGCCATGCTGACCACCAGGTGAAAGTAGAAGGCCTCGGCGAGTTCGCGCTGCTCGAAAGGATCAAGCCGTACCTGGCGACCGCGGACGCGATCGAGGTGCCCGCCGGCTCGGACGATACGGCGGTCATCGCGGAGGCAGGCGGCTTCACCGTGGCCAGCTCTGACATGTTCGTCGAACGCGTCCACTTCGAC
>JALYSJ010000085.1 GCA_030854855.1 Candidatus Dormiibacterota bacterium | reverse complement strand
TTGGGATCGATCCCAACTGAGATCAGGTCGGCGGTGAGGTCAAAGACCTTGCTTTCAACGGTGTGACCGTCGGGCTCGGTCGTCAGCGCGTGGTAGTCGGCGATGAAGTAGTAGCAGTCGTGCTCTTGCTGGAGCTCGACCCAGTTCTTCGCCGCCCCCAGGTAGTTGCCCAGATGGAATCGCCCGGTCGGGCGCATGCCGCTGAGGATCCTTATCCGCTCTCCCATCGCCTCGGGAGTCTAGCGGTCGTAGCTAGGGCGGCCGGGTATACCCCCGCCGCGACTTTGTTTTTCGCGTCACGAGGCGTGGCCAGGAGTTCACTCAGTAAATTTGATCCCCGGGGAAGGTGAGCAGGCACTCTGGCGAAGCCACTGTGCCGATGCATTCAAGAGTCCCGTCCTGCTCGCGCCTGGCGCGCAGCGGAAACCGCCGAGGTTTCCGCTCATATACCTTTGTGCCAGTTGCCTGATCACGATTTGAAGCCCGACCCCCCGGCCCCAAGCTCCGGGTTGGGTTCGCGGGCGCTCCGCAATACGATTCTGGTCCTCGCCGCGAAGGTCGTGGCGCGCCTGATCGCGCTGGTGACGGTGCTCGCGATGATCAAGTGGCTCCGGGCCACGCAATACGGCGCGTTTGCGACCGTCGCCAACTACACGGCCATCGTCAGCGTGGTGCTGGACCTCGGCTTCAACGTGCTGTTCGTCCGGGAGGGCGCACGACACCCGAACGAGATCCAGCGCTACCTGCGCAACGTCATGTCGCTCAGGCTCCTGATGTCGGTGGTGAGCCTCGGGCTGCTAGCGGTGGCGTTGGGCGTCAACGGGTTGGGCGACCTGCTCTTGCCGGCTTTCCTGCTCATGGTCCTCACCTCGTACTCGACGCTGCTGCGCAATGGGCTCTATGCGGTGCAGAGGCTCGGATACGAGGCGGTCGCTGTCGTGCTCGAGAGCCTGGTGCTCCTCGGCCTCGTGCTGTTCGGCATCAAGACAGGACGCGGCATCACGTACTTCCTGTGGGCCTACGCGGGGCAGTACGCGTTCAGCTGCGCCTACTTCGTCGTGGTGCTTGCGGTCAAACGCATCGCGGTGATCGGCTGGAGATTCGAGCTTCCCCTGCTGCGCGAGTGGTTCTGGAAGGGGCTGCCGTTCGCACTCACTTTTGTCATCACGATCCTTTACTTCAAGATCGACCAGCCGCTCGTGTACGCGCTGCGGCCGCACTTCGAAGCGGGTTGGTACGCGGCTGCGTACAAGCCGTTCGAAGCTTTGCTGTTCATTCCAATGACACTCCTGTCGGTGGTCTTCCCGGTCCTGTCCGTGTTTCACCGCGAAAGAACCAACGAGCTTCTCGACGCCGTGATCCGGTTCTTCAAGGCGCTTTTGCTCATAGGGTGGCCGATGAGCGTGGGCATCTTCGTACTGGCGCATCCCCTGACCCATGCGCTGTTCGGTGACGAATTCGCCGCCTCCGAGCCGGCGCTCCGCATCCTTGCCCTGGGCCTCGGCATCGCCTTCGTCAACAACGCCTTCATCGGCGCGCTCAGCGCCTCGGACCGCCAGTCGTCCTTTACGTGGGCGGCGGGCTGGAGCCTGGTTGCCAATGTTGGCGCCAACCTCGCGCTCATCCCAGCCTTCGGCTACCTCGGGGCCAGCGTGGCGACGGTGATCACCGAGATCGTCCTTGGGGTTGCCGGCTGGGTGCTCACCGCGCGCTACATCGGCAAAGTGCCCGTGGTGCGGATCGGCTGGCGGATCGTGCTGGGGGGTCTCATCATGGGAGCTGCCATCTCTCCTCTTCGCAATGCGCATGGCGTGGAAATGGCCATCCCGATTGCGCTGGGAGCCGCGGTCTACGCCGGCGCGGTCCTGTTGCTCCGAGGTGTTACCGCCGCCGAGATCGCCTGGGCGCGACGTGCGCTGGCGCAGAGCCGATGAGCTCCAAGCCCGTATTCCTCAAACCTCGCGGAGCGGTGGAGCCAGTCCCGTGGGAAGAGATCGCCGTCGACGCGCCTGAGCTCAAGCCCGACACGCGTCTGGACCAAGCACAGTTCGTCGCCCTGGACATCGAGTCCACCGGAAACACTCCGTTCCTCGTCCTGGAGATCGGCGCCGAGCGGTTCCGGCTCGATGGCCCACTCTCCTTTTTCGACACCCTCGTCGACTGCCAGGCGCCGATAAACCCGTACGCGCACCGGCGCCATCACATCGACCGCTCGATGCTTATCGGCGCGCCGGAATTTCGCGACGCGCGCCGTGCCTTCCTGCGTTTCGCTCAGGGCGCGGTGCTGGTCGAGCACAGCCACGATGCGTTCGACACATGGCTCGTCGGTCGCGGTCTGGAGAGCCCGCTCGAGCATCCGATCATCGACACGTCAGCCCTGGCGCGCATGGTCCTGGACCTGCCCAAGGGCCAGACCCCGGGGCTCGCTCGGCTGGTGGAGGAGCTCGCGCTCGACGTCACTCCCGCGCACGCCGCGCTCGACGACGCGCGCGCCACGGCCATGGTGTTTCGCGCGCTGATTGCGCGCGTCCAGGAGAACCTCGGGTGGACGACGGTGGGCGAGGTGCTGGCCGCGCTGCCGCGCCCGATCGTCGATCGGACGGCGCCTAGTCGAAGAGCGTCAGCTGCAAATCGGGCGCAGGGTGCTCGAGGCCCGAAAGCCCCACCCCGATCAGCCGCACCGGCCGTGACTCCACGTGCGACTTCTCCAGCGCCGAACGCGCCGCGCGGAAGATCGTCTCGACGTCGTCGGTCGGGCTCGTCCGGCTCACCTGGCGGCTCACCAGCCTGAAGTCCGGAAGCTTCAGCTTCACGTAGATGGTTCGCGCCCGGACGTCATCCGCCTTCAGCCGCTCGACGACGCGATCGGTGAGGTCGCGCAGCGCCTTTTCCAGCTCGCCGCGGTCGCTGACGTCCTGCTCGAACGTCGTCTCGGCCGAGATCGTCTTCGCGGGCTTGCTGCCGTCGACGGGCGACCGGTCCCGGCCTTGCGCGAAGCGCTGAAGGACGGCGCCGCCAACTCCTAGGGCCTGGACGAGCCGTTGCGTTTCGTAGGTGGCGAGCTCGCCGACGGTGCGGAGTCCCATCGCGTGCAGGCGCTCTTCGGTCTTGGGGCCGAGGCCGGGGATGACGGCGATGGGGAGGGGGGCGAGGAAGGTCGCCTCCGTGTCGGGTGGGACGAGGACGAGACCGTCGGGTTTGTGCGTGCTGCTCGCGACCTTCGCAACGAGTTTCGAGGTCGCAGCTCCGACGGAGGCGGTGAGGCCGAGCTCCGTGTGGATCTGGAACTTGATCTTGCGCGCCACGTCCTCCCCGTTCGAGGTTCCATGACGCGTACGCGCGGTGACGTCCAGGTACGCCTCATCGAGGGCGATGCCCTCGACTAGCTCGGGCGAGGTGTACCGGCGGAAGATCTGGTGCACGGTCCGGCTGACCTCGCGGTACTTGGCGCCGTCGGGGGCCACGACCATGAGCTGGGGGCAGAGCTGAAGGGCCTCGTGCAAGGGCATCGCCGAGCGCACCCCGAAGGCGCGCGCCTCGTATGACGCGCCCATGACCACCGCCCTCCGCGAGCGCCCCGCCACCGCGACCGGGATGCCGCGGAGCCTGGGATCGTCCCGCTGGTGCACCGACGTGTAGAAGGCGTCGAGATCGACGTGGAGGATCGTTCGGGGCCAGTTGTCGGGTCTTGGCATTGCGGTATGGCGGCCAGTCTGCCACAAGGACTTGTGGGTTACTGCGCCTTGGGACGCTGGGTTGTGGGCTAGTTGGGCGCCGAAGCCCGCGATTGGGCCTCGCGGCGGCATTGCCGCGGGCCTGGCGACCGGGATCTGTTGCTGAAATTCTTATGCCCCCCGGTGGAAGCTCATCTCTGGCGGGCTGAGGTGGTCACTCTCCTCGGCCCGTTTCTGCAAGCCGAAACGCGAACCCGAGGATTTGGATATGGAAGACAGAATGCGAGGCAAAGCGGAAGAGATCAAGGGCAAGGTCACTGGCGACAAGCGGCTAAAGGCCAAGGGCCAAGCCCGGCAGAAGGTAGGCGAAGTCAAAGAGGCAGCCAAGTCGATTGCCTGGGATCTGGAGCACCCCAAGAAGCGCTAAGTTCGCCGGACCCTGGCGAGATGGGTTTATTGCTGAACTTCTTATGCCGTGGCCAGTACAAGCATGTGTATGCAGGCGGCATTTGATGCCACGGTGCTCAG
>JALYSJ010000073.1 GCA_030854855.1 Candidatus Dormiibacterota bacterium | reverse complement strand
TCAGCATCCACCGCACGGCTGCGGCGTCGCGCCGGCGGATCGCCATCCGCAACGCTCGCACGGCGCGGGGCGTATCGAGGTCATCCGCCAGGGCGGCATTGAACTCGCTGATCAACGGAGGCGAGGCCTCACCACCAGGCTCCTTCGCCACCGCGCGAGCACGCTCCGCGAGATGAGCAGCTCGGGCCAGGCCCGGCCAGTTGAAATCCCAATCCCTCCGATAGTTGTGCGAGACCAGATACAAGCGCACCGCCGCGGCCGGCGCCCGCTGCAGCGCCTGGCTCACTTTGACCAAGTTGCCGAGCGACTTGCTCATCTTGTGGCCTTCGTACCGGACCATTCCCGTGTGCATCCATGCCCGCGCGAACGGAGCCTTTCCGGTCAGCGCTTCGGATTGAGCCCGCTCCGACTCGTGATGGCTGAACACGAGATCGCGCCCGCCCCCATGGATGTCGATCTGCTGACCCAGGTACCGCATCGCCATGGCTGAGCATTCGATGTGCCAGCCGGGCCGCCCGGGCCCGAACTTCGAGGGCCACGCAGGCTCGTCCGGCGCCGACTTGCGCCACAGCGGGAAATCGAGCGGGTCGCTCTTGGCGTCAGGGCCGACAGTGCCGAGCAGCTCCTCGGCGCGCAGCTTGCGAAGCATTGATCGCCGGCTGAGATGCGACAGGCGGCCGTAGGTGCGGTAGCGGCTGACATCGAAGTAGAGGGCGTCGGTCCGGTACGCGTATCCCGCCGAGTGCAAACGTGTGGCCGCCGCCTTGATGCGCGATATCTCATCCGACACGCGTGGCATGACGTCGGGCGTCCTGCACCCGAGCACGGTCATGTCGCGAATGTGAACGCTCGTCTCGCGCTCCGCGAGAATCCGCCAGTCGATCTTGTCGCGGTGCGCGCGCTCGAACAGGGGATCGTCAATGTCGGTGACGTTCTGCACGTATCGCACCCGCAGGCCTCCTGACTCGACGAAGCGAACGAGCACGTCGAACATCGAGAACGTGAAGGCGTGGCCCATGTGTCCGGTGTCATACGGCGTGACGCCGCACACGTAGAGCGTGAGTGCCTTCCGGCCCTCGTCCTTGGTCCGCGGCGCGATCCGTACCTTCCGCTCCGTCATCGTGTCGTGGACACGCAAACGAGTGGCGGGTTCGGTCACTGGCGGATAGGGTTCGTGCTAGTTCGCCGTTTTGGTCGCGACAGAGGCGTCAGCGCGCAGAGCCTCCACACGGTCGGTGAGCTCCCAGGGCACTCCAAGATCGTCCCGTCCGAAGTGTCCGTACGCGGCGGTCGGCCGGTAGATCGGGCGCAGCAGGTTCATGTTCGCGATGATCGCGCCCGGGCGAAGGTCGAAATGACGGCGGGTGAGCTCGAGCAGCTCGGCCTCGGGGACGGTGCTGGTGCCGAAAGTCTCGACCGCGATCGACGTTGGATGCGCCCGGCCGATGGCGTATGAAACCTGCACCTCGCAGCGCTCGGCCAGTCCCGCGGCCACCAGGTTCTTGGCCACGTGCCGCGCCGCGTAGGCAGCAGACCGGTCGACCTTGCTCGGATCCTTGCCGCTGAACGCGCCGCCTCCGTGCCTCGCGATGCCTCCATAGGTGTCAACGATGATCTTGCGGCCAGTCAAACCGGCGTCGGCGGCGGGTCCCCCGAGGACGAACTGGCCGCTGGGATTCACCAGGATTTTGGTGTTCTTGTCGATCACCATGTCCTTGAGGATCGGATCGATTACCAGGGCTCTCACACCTTCGGTTAGATCCTTTTGCGTGACCGAAGCCGCGTGATGGCTGGACACGACGATAGTTTCAATCCGCTTCGGACGTCCGCGCTCGTACTCCACCGTCACCTGGGTCTTCCCGTCCGGCCGCAGGAATGGAAGCGAGCCGTCCTTGCGGGTCTGAGCAAGCCGCTTCGCAAGGCGGTGCGCCAGCGCGATTGTAAGCGGCATCAGCTCCGGGGTCTCGCGGCACGCGAAGCCGATCATCATGCCCTGGTCGCCGGCGCCCTGGAGCTCGAAGGGATCATCGTCGAGGGTTCCTTCGCGCTCTTCGAGCGAATGGTTGACTCCGGCCGCAATGTCGGGCGACTGCTCTTTAAGATAGACCTGGATCAGAGCGTGATCGGCGTCGAAGCCGACCTCCTCGTTGCTGTAGCCGATGCCGCGGATCGTCTCGCGGATGGTGCGCTGGATGTCCAGCTCGGCATGAGTGGTCACCTCGCCGATCACGACGCACAGGCCTTTTGTGATCGCCGTCTCGCAAGCGACACGAGCGTGTGGGTCCTGGCTGAGCATTCCGTCGAGCACCGCGTCCGAGACCTGGTCGCACACCTTGTCGGGGTGGCCTTCAGTGACCGATTCAGAGGTGAGGAGAAACGACGCGGACTCGCTGAAGGAAGTACTCACAACGGCAGCCAATCATACCCGCGGCGGCTGTTGGATCAGGTCTCGGGGCCGTGCCTGCCGTCCTCGGGCGGATGGCCCAGCAGTTGCGCCTGCAAGGTGAAGATGTCATCCAGGATGCGATCCACGCGCCTGCCCTCGAGGCGATGGTCGGCGATCACCCCCGCACTCTCGAGGTGACGGCGCAGCAATACGCCGAGCGGTCCGTCGATGCGCGCCCGACCCTTCATCTGGGCTTCTTCGAGCAACTGGAGACACCGATCCAGCGCGAGCTGCCTTGAGCGGTGAGTGCTCACCTTCAACTCAGGCCGTTCCCAGCACCTCGACCCGACCGGCCGAAGTGACCCTCACCTGGACCTCGTTCAGCGCCGGAAGCGGATATTTCTCGTTGGTCGATTGGCCATCCGGCGTGAACGAGGCCGGATGGCAAGAGCAGTTGAGCAGGCCGCCGCCGCTGTTCCACGAAAGCTCGCATGGCAGGTGTGAGCAGATCGAGGAAACCGCAGCCACCGTCTCCCCGCGCCGGAAGAGGTAGGCGCCCACGCCGCCGGCCGTGATCCGTTTGCCCTGCCCCTCGACCAGGTCGGCAATGGCGGCGACGTCGATCCACTTCCCCGGTTTCGGGTTAATCAGCTCTCCTCCGGTACGCGCGACTCCCGGCGTGTTTCGGGCGGCGGGCTCCAGGGCCCTGGCGACCAACCCGCCTCCGACTGCGCCGGCGGCGAGCCCCAAACCCGCCACCAGCGCCGCCCGCCGCGTCACCCATGTCTCCCTGGGGGCTGACTCGAGGGCCCGCTCCAGCCGCTTGCGGAACGCGGGGTTCATGCGCTGCTGTCCCTGGCGACCGGCGGCGAGCCGCGCGGCGGCGGTGATCGCAGCCTTCTCCTCCGCGTCTCCTACACGCAGGCGCAACCGGCGGCCATGCAGAAGGTCGGAGACGATCTGGTCGACGCGATTCTCGGGCTTGTTCATTCCGTTACCTTCACCTTGGCCGCCGCACGCAGAGCGCGAAGCTGCATCACCTTGACGGCCCCGACTGTCGAATTCATCTCAGCAGCCACTTCCTTGAGCGAATACCCATGCAGGAAACGCAGCTCGAGCACGCGGCGGTAGTTGTCCGAGAGCTGATTCAGGATTCGCTGCACGGTGGCGGCACGCTCCTCGGAAGGCGGCGCCTGCGGGACGGCCAGCGCGAGGTCCTCGTGCAGCTCGGCCTCGGACAGTCCGAGCCGGGTGCTCCAGAAGCCGCCGAGCACCGACCGGGCAGTGGCGAAGAGGTACCCGCGGATGGCGCTCGCGGGAGCCCCCTCGCGCAGCCGCGGGATCGCCTTCATCGCCACCAGCTGTGTCAGGTCCTCCGCGTCGGCGCGGTTGCCCACGCGCGAGTAGATGAACGCGTACACGATCTCCAGCTCGCTCAGTGCGATGTCGGTGGCCCGCGGAGCGGTCGGGAGCTGGAGCACTTCCCCGCCCTCATCCGATCCAACCGGCTGCTCATCAGGCGGGCGACTGGTGCTCACGCTCTCGGCTCTACCAGTGCAGGTTACGGGAGGTGGGCCGACCACGGCCGACCCACCTCGTGTCGGTGTCTTTAAGCGCGTCGCGGAAGCGGCGAGCCGCGCCGGCGCCAGACGAGATACCCCAGCCCGAGGAGGACCAGGATCGGGCCGATCGCGCCCAGCCCGGAGATGATGTAGTTGACCGTCGTCACGAAGTTGTGCGCCGCGTCGGACAGTGCGGAGGCGAAGCCCCAGCTGTCCACCGACCTGGATTGCGCCGGAATGGCGCCCTCGGTGATGGCAACGGAAACCGTGCTCATGCTCGTATTGGTCTCGATGTAAGAGATCTGACCTTTGATCTGTTCGATGCGCTGCGTGATCTGGCCGAGCTGGTTTTGCACCTGGATGATCTCCGAGACAGTCTGTGCGCGCCCCAGCAGCGCCAGCATCGCGTTGCGCTGAGCTTCCTCGTTGGCCAGGCGCGCTTTCAGGTCGACGTACTGAGCGCTGACGTCGTTGCCGCTGATGTGCTCGTTTTGGACCTTGCCCAGCTTGCTGAGCTGGTCGATCGTGTCATCGAAATTCTTGGCCGGAACCATGAAAGTGATGACGCCACTGCGGATCTGCTCGTTCGGGTTCGCCGGGCTGGTCTGCGCGTCGGTGCCGGCGACATATCCCTGCTCGAGCCGGACCAGGGCGCGAACCGCCGCCAGCTTCGAGTCGAAGTCCCCCGACTTGACGCTGATCGTCAGCTGGGCCTGGCGGATGACCTGCGGGCCCTGGATCGCCGGGACGGTCGAATTGGAAACGTCCGTGCCGCCGGGCTGACCGCTGATCTTGGTCGGTGCGCCGCTAGACGCGCCGTTGTTGGGCTGAGCAGGCTTCGACGCTATGTAGCCGCTGCCGGTGCTGGTGCCGCTGCTTGTGGCGCCGCCGCATGCGGCTGCCGCCACGAGGATGGCGATGACGACGACGACTTTCTTCATTCGACGGCCTCCTGTTTATTTGAGATCCGAGCTGCCTGACCAAACGCTCGATGTGGCGGTGGGTAACATTCGCCCTCGTGCTGCAGGTCAGAAATCTCGCCATCGAGGTCGTCGCGCGCCGGGTGCTCTCGGATGCGAGCTTCACCGTGGCTGCCGGAGACAAGGTCGGTCTCGTCGGTCGCAATGGTGCGGGCAAGACCAGCCTGCTCAAGGTCCTGGCCGGCGAGGATGATCCCGCAGCCGGCCTCGTTCTGCGCCGAGGCACGCTCGGCTACGTGCCGCAGAACCCGCGCCCGCGAGCGGAGGCCTCGCAGACGGCTCTGTCCCACATCCTGTCCGGTCGCGGCCTCGACGGGGCCGCGGCCCGCCTGGCCGCGCTGCACAAGAAGCTCGAGCACGACCATTCACCAGAGATCGTCGAACGGTTCTCCGAGGCTGAGGAGCGCTACCGAATGGACGGGGGCTACTCGTCGGAATCCGATGCCCGTCAAGTGGGGACCGGCCTTGGCTTGAAGCCGGATCGCATCGACCTTCCCCTCAGCGTGCTGTCGGGAGGCGAGCGCCGTCGGGTCGAGCTGGCTCGGGTCCTGTTCGCGGACGCCGAATTGCTGCTTCTCGATGAGCCGACCAACCATCTCGACAGCGACGCCAAGTCATGGCTGATGGACTTCCTTCGCGACTACCGCGGCGCCGTGATCGTGGTGAGCCACGACTTGAGCCTGCTCGACAAGTCGATCACGCGAGTGCTTCACCTGGACGCGGGCCGGATGCGCGAATACCGCGGGACGTACTCGCAGTACCAGAAAGCGAGGCAGCTCGAGGAGAAACGACTGACCTCGCTTGCGCAGACTCAGGAGACGGAGATCAAACGGCTGAGCGTGCTGGCCGAGGTGATGCGGCGCCAGTCGGCGAAACGAGCGAAGACCGCCAAGTCGATTTTCAAGCGCGTCGACCGCCTGAAGGCGGACAAGGTCGAAGCGCCGCAACGAGAGCGGAAGGCGATGAAGGTCAAGTTCCCCGAACCGCCGCACACGGGCCGCGTGGTTTTGACGGCGACGGGCCTGGCCAAGGGATATGGCGGCCCCACCGTGTTTCGTGATGTGTCGTTTGAGGTCGAACGCGGACAGAGGCTGGTGATCATGGGACTCAACGGCGCCGGCAAGACGAGCCTGTTGCGCATCCTCGCGGGCCAGACCGAGCCGAACGCGGGCAGCTTCAAGCTCGGACATGGCGTCTCGCTTGGGTACTACGCGCAGGAGCACGAGGGGATCCGAGCGGGGGTGCCGGTGCTCGCTCACATGCGTGAACAATCGGATGAGGATGAGCGCGTGCTGCGATCACTCCTCGGCAGCTTCGGCTTGAGCGGCGATATTGCCCGGCAGGACGCCGGGACGTTGTCCGGCGGTGAAAAGACCAAGCTCGCATTGGCGCAGCTGGTCGCGGGGCGGCACAACCTGCTGCTGCTCGACGAACCCACGAACAACCTCGATCCGCCCTCGCGAACCGGCGTTGCCCGCTCCCTGGCGGAGTGGCCGGGAACGATGGTGATCGTCAGCCACGACCCGGAGTTCGTCGAAGCGCTAAAACCGCAGCGGGTGCTGTTCATGCCAGAGGGTCGGGTGGATTACTGGGAACAGGATCTGCTCGACGTCGTCTCCCTCGCCTGAGGACAATTGGCTGATGACGACTGAATTGCGGGAGGTCTTGATGCCGGAGCTGCAGGGCGCGGAGGAGATCACGGTGGGCGCGTGGAGCAAGAAGCCAGGCGAGCATGTTGCCGAGGGTGAGACGCTGATGGAGGCGCACACCGACAAGGTCAACGCCGAGATTCCATCGCCAGTGGCCGGGAAGGTGGAGCAGCTTCTTCTCCACGTCGGCGATGCGGTGAAACCAGGCCAGCCGATCGCGAGAATCTCGGCCGAGTAAACGAGCCCCCCTAGGGTTTGTTTCCTGCCGAGCTCTCCAGGACTACCGTCTCTTCGTCCTCACCGAGCTTGCGACCGAACCACCAGGCCACGCCCAGCAGGATCACCACACCGATCGCGATCGGTATGACGAAAGGGGTCATCGTGGCGGCGACTGTCTCGTAGTGCTGACCCAGCTTGTACCCGGCATAAGCAAGAGCGAAATTCCATGGGATGGCACCGGCGAGCGTCACGACCGAGAACCAGAAGTAACCAATCTTGGAGATCCCCGCTGGAAACGAGATGTAAGTACGGATGATCGGCAACAGTCGCCCCAGGAATACAGCCCATAGCCCGAACTTATTGAAGAAACGATTCGCCAGACGAAGGTGGCCTCGGCTCAAGCCCATCCATCGGCCCGCGCGGCTTAGCACCACCCGCTCGCCGTAGCGGCGGGTCAGGTAGAAGGCGATCACGGAGCCGCCGAGGTTTGCAACACTCGAGACCAGCACCACCAGGATGAAGTTGAGCTTGCCCTGGGAAGCAAGTGCCCCTCCGAGCGGAACGACGATCTCGCTCGAAATGGGCAGGCCGGCGCTCTCGCCGGCCATCGTGACGAAGATGGCGATATAACCCCACGAAGCGACCAGGCTGATCAACCACTGCGTCACACGGGGATTATCGGTGGGTCGCGGTCCCGGCGCCGGGGAGGTGGGCATTGAAGTGAGTGGAATTTGATGCAGGGGGCATCTCTCACGAACGCTTTCGTTTCGGAAGCCGAGTCTTTGTCCGTCCGAAGTACGGCTCGCCTCCGAGCATGCGGCCGGAAAGTCTTGACGCTGTAAATGGGCGCGTCAGCCAGCCCGTTGCGCCGAGACGGGGTGGGTGCTCTCGCGCCGCCCTTTCACCTGCATTATCCTTATGCATTACCTTCTCTCGTGAGAGCAAACTGACGCCGTGACCTCAGACGTGGGGACCGTGACAATTGCGATCATCCTTCACATCGCGGCCGACAGCGTCGCAGAGTTCGAGGCGATGTTCGGGGCCGAAGAGGTGCCGATCTGGGACGACTACACGTCCCGCGGCTTGTTCCTCGACTGCAGCCTGACGCGAGTCACCGGCGGTGGTCAGGAAAAGGAGGGAATGCAGGACTACCTCCTCCACATCGTCGCCACCCCCGAAGGCCACCACCAGCACGACCACGACACGAGGTTTGCGTCCTTTCTGACGCGGGCTAGGCAGCTTCAGCCGGCCGAGCCGTTGGTCTGGTTTGGGGATCAGATCTTCGAGCGGAGCAAGGTCTAGGTTTCGGCTCCCTGAATAAGGCGGCACGGTGCTCACCGTGCTCGCCGAAGGCCACGCCCCCGAGGCAGAGGTCCTTCTACACGCGCTGGTGGCCGAGGTCCGAGTTCAGAGTCGGCATGCAATTCAACCGGTGTTCCGGGTGCCAATTGGTGGCGTTCGGATTCTGGATAGGGTGGTGGGCCCGCGGTGGACTCGAACCACCTCTTTGTCCGGGATAGTCGGAACGCTGCGGCTGGTGGCCCGCGCACGCGAGGGCTTAAGCCGTCAGACCAAAACTGTAGTCAGAATTGTTGTCAGGCCGTCTGCCGACGAGGTCAAACCCACCAAGGAGGCTCGAAATGAATTCGAGTTTGGCGTGGGCCCGGTTGGGATCGAACCAACGACCAGCCGATTATGAGTCGGCCGCTCTGACCAGCTGAGCTACGGGCCCTCCGGGCTG
>JALYSJ010000055.1 GCA_030854855.1 Candidatus Dormiibacterota bacterium | reverse complement strand
GTGACGTTGGTGCGCTCGCCGACCATCACGAATCCCGACTCGGGGGTGATCTCGAACGGCTCGAGCCCGCTGAAGTGCGTCCGATGCGCCCGGTCAGGAACTTGACGTGGCGGGATTCCTTCGAGGGCCTCGCGGATCTGGCGGATGTGCTCGGGCCCGGTGCCGCAGCACCCCCCCGCGGCGTTGAGGAAGCCGGCCTCCGCAAACTCCTTGAGCAGGGCACTGGTCGTCGGCGGCTCCTCGTCATAGCCGCCGAAGGCGTTGGGCAGGCCGGCGTTGGGGTAGCAGTGGACGTAGACGGGCGCCACGCGCGACAGCGCCGCGATGTACGGCCGCATCTCCATGGCGCCCAAAGAGCAGTTGATGCCGGTGGCGAACGGGGCCGCGTGCTCGACCGAGGTCCAGAACGCCTCGACCGTCTGCCCGGAGAGGTTGCGGCCGCTGCGGTCGACGATCGTGACTGAGATGAAGAGCGGAAGTTCGGGCGCGGCCTCCTTCACACCGGCTATCGCCGCCTTCCCATTCAGTGTGTCGAATATCGTCTCGATGAGCAGGAAGTCGACGCCGCCCTCCCGCAACGCGCGGGCCGCCTCCGCATATCCCGCCTTCAGCTCGTCGAACGTGACATCGCGATAGGAGGGGTCGTCGACTCGCGGCGAGAGGGAGAGCGTGACATTGGTTGGGCCCAACGACCCGGCGACGAACCGGTTGTCGAACGCGTCCGCCGCCTTGCGCGCGAGCCGCGCGCCTTCGAGGTTCATCTCGTAGGCGACGTCGGCCAGGCCGTAGTCAGCCTGCGACACACGAGTCGCGGTGAAGGTGTTGGTGGTGACAATGTCGGCGCCGGCCTCGAGGTAGTCGCGGTGGACCTGGGTGACGAGGCCCGGCTGGGTCAGGCAGAGAACGTCGCTGTTGTTCCGCAGCGGCTTTGGGTGATCGCGAAAGCGCTCGCCACGGAAGTCCTCGTCGCTCAGCCCTCGGTGCTGAAGCATCACGCCCATGGACCCGTCGAAGATCGCGATCCGCTGCTTGAACAGCTGATCGAGACGCTCTCGGGTGGTGGTTGCCGTCGCCATCGTGACCCCTAAGAGTACGAAAGGTGCCGGTCAGTCTCCTACAGGGCTCCAGACCTGAAAGCGGCCGTCATCGAATAGGAGGCGCCGGCCGCTGGCCGGCAGCTGGTCGATGGCGGCCAGTCGCTCGTTCGGATGGGTCGGTCCGCTGATGTATGGGTCGTGGTCGACCACGACATAGCAGGTCGCGTCGAGACGGTCGGGAAAGTCGTTGATGGTGTGCCGGTTGGCCAGCCACACGGCGAGGCCGTTGTCGGCGTTGACCGGTGCGTCCGGGGGAATCATCGAGGTGGCCTTTTGCAGCTCGGCGACGGTGTTCGGGCGCAGATAGAGTCGCGAATCGCCGCCGAGGGCGGGAGGGAAGCGGCCCGTTCCCCAGGCCAGGATGAAAACCGCCACCATCGCCAGGACGGCGGTGGCGGGCTGGATTGAGCGCATCTCGAGGAATTTGCGTGCGCCGGCCCCTCCGGCGACGACGAGCGGAAAGAGTGTGAGCAGGACGTAGTGAAGGTGCAGAACGTTTTGCGGGGTGTGACCGCTCAGGACATTCGCCAGGTACGGCGGGATAACCAGCAAGAGCCACCGCGGCGCGAGCAGCGGCAGCAGAAACATGCTCGCTATCACGCCGGTGACCACCAGCAGAGCTTCGGGCCGGAACACCGTCTCGAGTACGGAGTTCAAGGAGGCCGGATGGGTGCTGTCGATCCCGATCAGCCAGCGGTAGTAGACGAAGTCGGTGTAGCCGCCGTTCCGGAGGCGCTGCTGGACCACGCCAGTCCCGATCAGGAACCATCCCCCGGCGAGGTAGACGATGAAGCGCCAGTGCTTGCGGATCTCGGGCGCTCCATAGAACCTCATCAGGATCCCGATCACTCCGACCGTATAGACCTGGTCCTCCTTGCACGAGAGGACGAGCAGGCACAGCACCCACATCGCGACGCGGTGGCCGCGGAGGCCCGCCCACGCGGCGAGGAGGGCGAGGGCGAGGGCCATGTTCTCGGGGTGGAAGAAGTCGCGCGCGGCCTCCTGCGTCGCGGCCCAAAAAGGGATAGGTGTCGCCAGGGCGATCGCGAGCCACGGCGATTCGGGCCGCTCGGCCGGCAACATGGAGCGAAAGAAGAGGTAGGCGGCGGGTGCGGTGGCGGCGAGGCCGGCGGAAGAAAAGATGAGAAGGACCGCGGGGTTTGGCCACAGCTTTTCGACCGCGGCGATGGCGACGAAGATGAGCTCGAAGTGGATGCCGAGGAAGTTTGCGCGAGCGAAGCTCGAATAAAAGCCCTGCCCGACCGAGACGTTCCAGATCACCTGCTGGTCGTAAGCCAGATCCCATGCCGAGCCGGTCATGCCGTAGACACGCATGAGCTCGCCGCGCAGGATCCACGCGAACGCGATCGCGGCTGAGACGAGGGGTACGGTGGGGAAGATCCACCAGGCCACCGGCCGGACGTCGTCGCTCATCCGGTCCGAGCCTAGTTGATCCCTACAATCGCTGGCATGGCCACCCGGTCGCGCCACGCCGTCGCCGTTGCCCCGCGACTCTCGGTGATCGTGCTGGTCTACAACGAGCTCGAGAGCATCGCCCCCATGCATGAAGAGCTGATGGGAGTGCTCGAGGCGATCGACATCTCGTACGAGGTCCTGTACATCGACGACGGCAGCCGCGACGGAAGCACCGAGCGGCTGGGGCAGCTGGCGACGCGCGACCGGCACGTGAGGGTGGTCAGCTTCCGCCGGAACTTCGGGCAGACCGCGGCCGTGCAGGCGGGCATCGACCACAGCCGCGGAGACATCCTCGTCTTCATGGATGGCGACATGCAGAACGACCCGCACGACATTCCGCGCCTGCTGGAAAAGATCGACGAGGGGTATGACGTGGTTAGCGGCTGGCGCAAGGACCGGCAGGACCAGGCCGTACGCGTCGTGCCGTCGAAGATCGCGAACTGGATCATCGCTCGGGTCACGGGCGTTCCGCTGAACGACTTCGGCTGCACGCTCAAGGCGTACCAGCGCGAGGTGATCCAGGACGTGAAGCTCTACGGCGAGATGCATCGGTTCATCCCGGTGTACGCGTCTTGGGTCGGCGCGAGGATCACCGAGCTTACGGTCAATCACCGGCCGCGAACGTTTGGCAAGTCCAAGTACTCGCTCGCGCGCACATCGCGCGTGCTGCTCGACCTGATCACGGTCAAGCTGCTGGGCAGCTATTCGACCAAGCCGATCTATTTCTTCGGGTTTGCCGCTTTCGGGTTGTGGGCGATCGCGCTGATCTTTGCCGCGATAGTAATCATCCAGAAGCTGCTGCCGCCCCATCCGTATGCGCACAACAACCCGCTGCTATTGCTGTCGGTCTTTCTCGCCATCGTCGGCGTGCAGTTCATCCTGATGGGACTCCTGGCCGAGCTCTCGATCCGCACATATCACGAGTCGCAGGCCAAGACGACCTACGTGGTGCGCGAGATCATCGAGCGCTCCCCACGCAAGGAAGCGACGACCGATGGGAGGCCGACGGTCCACAGATAGATGTGTGGGATCTGCGGGGTCGCCGGGGGCGATCCGGCCGGTGGCCGCGAGCTGGTCGAGCGGATGTGCTCAGCCATGGTGCATCGGGGGCCCGATGACTCAGGGAGCGTGCAGGTCGACGGGGTGGCGCTTGGCATGCGCCGACTTTCGATCATCGACATCGCCGGCGGCCATCAGCCGATGCGCAACGAGGACTCGTCGGTATGGGTGATTCAGAACGGCGAGATTTACAACCATCTCGAGCTGCGCGACCTGCTCGTCGCCGCGGGCCATACCTTTAATACGCAGTCCGACACCGAGGTCCTCGTCCACGGGTACGAGGAGTGGGGCGAGGAGATGGTCGAACGGCTGAACGGGATGTTCGCGTTTGCTGTGTTCGACCGCCGGCGGGGTGCGGTTCTGCTGGCGCGGGACCGGATGGGCATCAAGCCTCTCCACTACGCGATCGAGGGCAAGAGACTCGTGTTCGCCTCGGAGCTGAAAGCTCTGCTCCGTGATCCCGCGCTGCGGCGCGGAATCGATCCAGCCGCCCTGGACCAGTACCTGGCGTACGAGTTCGTTCCCTCGCCGGCCAGCATCGTGCGCGGCATCAGCAAGCTGCAGCCGGCGCAAATGCTGACGTGGTCGGTGGCGGACGGCGTGCAGCGGCTGCGGCGGTACTGGTCGCCGGAGCTCGGGCAAGACCTTGAGATGGATGAGCGGGTGCGGAGCAGCCAGCGCATGCGCAGTCTTGACGAGGAGTGTGAGGAGCTGCGCTCGGTGCTGCGCGAGTCGGTGCGGAAGGAGCTGATCAGCGACGTTCCACTGGGGGTTTTCCTGTCCGGCGGTATCGACTCCAGCGCGGTGACGGCGATGATGACGCAGCTCGGCGGCGATGTGAAGAGCTTTTCGGTGGGCTTCGCCGATCGGTCGTTCGACGAGTCGGATCATGCGCGGCAAGTGGCGCGGCATCTCGGCACCGAGCATCGCGAGCTCACCCTGGAGCCCAACATGCTGCTCGGGCTCATCCCGAAGCTGCCGAGCCTTCTCGACGAGCCGCTGGGCGATGCGTCGATCATCCCGACCTACCTGCTGTCGGAGTTCACGCGGCGCCACGTCAAGGTTGCACTGGGCGGCGACGGAGGCGACGAACTGTTCGCCGGCTACCCGACCATGCAGGCACATCGCCTCGCGTCTATCTATCTGAAGGCGCCACGACTGCTGCGCGAGAGGGTGGTCGAACCGGTGGTGCGGCGTTTGCCGGTTTCGAGGAGCAACCTGAGCTTCGACTTCCGCGCCAAGCGGTTTGTCGGCAGTGCTGGTTTGCCTGTGGCGGAGCGCCACCAGCGCTGGATGGGCTCGTTCGCTGCCGAAGAGCGGGCCTCGGTGCTCTCAGCGGAGGTACGGCATCAGCTTTCCGCCAATGGGAGCCACGAGCTGGATCTCGGGGTCGCGGCGGGGGCCGACCCGCTCAACCAGGTGCTGCTGATGGATATGCGGCTCTACCTGGAGAACGACATCCTGGTCAAGCTCGACCGCGCCTCGATGATGGCGTCGCTCGAAGGGCGGGTGCCGCTGCTGAACAACGACTTCGTCGAGTACGCGACGCACTTGCCGCTGAACATGAAGCTGCGCGGGATGCGCTCCAAGTTCCTGCTGAAGCGCGCGCTGCGGGGACTGCTGCCGGATGCGATCTTGAACCGCCCGAAGAAGGGCTTCGGCATCCCAGTCGCGGACTGGTTTCGCGGTCCTCTCAAGGAGCA
>JALYSJ010000024.1 GCA_030854855.1 Candidatus Dormiibacterota bacterium | reverse complement strand
AGCCCACCGACGAGCTGCTCCAGCACCGGTACGAGCGCTTCCGCTACATCGACTCGCTCGTGCACGCTGAGCCCGACTTCGGACCGAAAGTCTGAGACCAAGATGCTGAGGTCGCTTCAAGGCCGGGTTCATCCCGGCCGTCCCAACGCGTGCTGCTTCCAGGCGCCTGGCAATCGTCGCGAGGTTTCCCCAGGAGGGGGTCCCGCGGGGGAGGACCGCAGTCCTCACCCGCGCCTCTTTTGAGAGTCGTCGCGCAGCGCGTGGCGGCGGGCTCGGTGAGCTGGGACGAGGAAGGCACCGAGCGCGGCGCAACCATCGGGCACGGATATGTGTTGTTGGTTGGTGCGGCAACTGATGACGACGAAGCCAACGTGCGGCGCCTGGCGGACAAGATCATCGACCTGCGCGTTTTCGCGGACGAAGCTGGCCGGATGAACCTGAGCCTTGTCGACGTAAAGGGATCGGCGTTGATCGTGTCGCAGTTCACACTGTTCGCCGACATTAGCCGCGGCCGCCGGCCGAGCCTGCTCAAGGCGGGCGACCCCAAGCGAGCAGAGGAGCTTTACGAGCTGTTCGTGCAGCAGTTCCGGGAGCGGGGAATAGAGACCCAGACAGGAAGCTTTGGAGCTGACATGCGTGTGAGCATCGAAAACGACGGTCCCGTCACGCTGGTGCTGTCCACGGACGACTGGCCCACTCGTGTTTAGGGCTTACCTGGCTTTCGTCGCCCTCGCTTTGATCTGGGGCTTCTCGTTCCTCTTGATCAAGGTCGGGGTGCACGATATGAGCCCGGCGGTGCTGCTGCTCCTACGCGCGGCATCGGGCCTTCTCGCCCTGGCGGTGATCGTGCGAGCGATGGGCCGGCCGCTTCTCGGTGAAGGCTGGAGGACTCGGTTGGGCTCATTCGCGATCATGGCGGTCACCAACTCTGTTGTGCCCTGGATCGCCATCGCCTGGGGCGAGGAGCGGATCTCGAGCGGACTCGCCAGCATCCTCAACTCGACAACAATCTTGTGGACCGCGGTCCTGATCTACTGGGTTATGCCTTCAGAGCGGCTGACCACCCTCAATTATGCAGGCGTCCTTCTCGGCCTCGCCGGGGTCGTCATCCTCGTGCTGCCCGACCTCTCAAGCCACGGCGTCACGGCCAACTTCTTCGGCGCGATGGCAGTCCTCGTGGCGTCGCTTTCCTACGCGCTCAATGCGATTTACCAGCGACGGAAGATGCGCGACGTCAGCCTGTTCGACGTCAGCCTTGGCCAGCTCGCGGCGGCGACGCTCATGGCCATCCCGCTCGCCATCCCCTCACTGCCTCAGGTTCACGTCAACGTGGTCTCGCTCGCCGCGGTCTTCGCGCTGGGCGCATTTGGTACCGGCGTCGCCTATTTGCTCTTTTACTACGTGATGAACAAGCTGGGTGCGGTGCGTGCTGTCGGCGTCACGCTACTCGTCTCGGTGACTGCGGTGTTTTGGGGAGTGATCCTGCTGCACGAGACCTTGAACCTGCCTATCGTGATCGGCATGGTCGTCATCCTCGCCGGGATCGTGCTCACCAACCTGCGCCGTTCCGCAAAGCAGAATGCGGCCAGGCGCGACTCGGCCGCCGCGTGACGGCCTCCGCCGCGCGCCCGCAGGGCGCAATGTTCAACATCGAAGTGCACGCACACCAGGTCCGCCAGGCCGCGGACCGGATCCGGCCTTACGTCCGGCGCACCCCTGTCCTCACCACCGACCTCGACCGGGACCTGCGGCTGAAGCCAGAGAGCTTCCAGGTCACCGGCGCTTTCAAGCCGCGCGGGGCATTCAACGCCGTGCTCTCCATGCTGGAGCGCGGCCCCCGCCCGCGGGGCGTGATCGCGGTCAGCTCGGGCAACCACGCGCAGGGCGTGGCTCTCGCCGCAGCCACAGTGGGCCTGCCGGCCCTGATCCTGATCCCAGAGGGCTCCAATCCCGCTAAGGTCGCGGCGACGCGAGCTCTCGGAGCCGAGGTGATTCAAGAAGGCATCACGTTCGCCAACCGCGAGCAGCGCATGCGCGAGCTCAAGGAAGAGCTCGGCTATGTTCTCATCCATCCCTTCGACGATTGGGACGTGATTCACGGCGCGGGCACGGTCGTGCGCGAGCTGCTCGAAGACGAGCCCGACCTGGAGGTGATCGCCACGCCGGTGGGTGGAGGGGGTCTTTTGTCGGGCTCAGCGATCTCGGCCAAGAGTCACCGCTCGTCGGTCAAGGTGATCGGCGTCGAGCCTGCCTCGGCCGACGACGCGTACCAGAGCTGGAAATCGGGCCGCATCGTCACCCTCCGGGCGTCTCCGACCACGATCGCGGACGGCGTGCGCACCGTCGCGATCGGAACGCGTACGTTTGAGGTCATGTTCGCCAACCGGCTCGTGGACGGGATAGTCACTGTGACCGAGGACGAGATCGCGAACGCGGTCAAGGTGGCATGGTCGCGCCTGCATCTGGCGCTCGAGCCCACCGGTACGCTGCCCCTCGCCGCCTACCTCTCAGGCAAGCTTCCGAAAGGGCGTACCGGATTGGTCTTGAGCGGGGGCAACGCCGACCTATCGACCGTGGCTACACTGCTCGGTCGATGATCCCGGTCAAAGAGGTGATGACGCGGAACGTGGTCACGTTCCGCGAGGACACGCCTGTGGATGAGGTCGCCTCGACTCTCATCGCCAAGCGCATCACCGGCGCACCGGTAGTGTCCGGCGAAGGACACGTGGTCGGCATCGTCTCCGAAACCGACGTGTTTTCGAAAAAGGGCAAGTTCGCGCGCGACATCATGAGCCCGCGCGTGATCTCGGTCACCGAGGAGACAGGTATCGACGAAGCTGCCCGCCTCCTCATCGGCGAGCGCATCCGCCGGGTCCCTGTGGTCAAAGATGGCAAGATGGTCGGCCTGCTGAGCCGCTCGGACGTCCTCGACTTTTTCGCCAGGACCCGGTGGACGTGCAAGGTATGCGGCTGGTGGGAGCGCAGCCTGGAGAAGCCCGCCCGCTGCTACTCGTGTTCCAGTGTTGACCTGGCTTTGGAGCGCGCCGATCCGGGGCACTGAGCCGGTCTCTCGACTGTCGCTGAAGGCGCAGAGCTTCACGGAGTCGGTCATCCGCGAGATGACGCGGCTGAACCTCCAGCTGAATGGCCCGGAAAAGGCGGTGAACTTCGCTCAGGGATTTCCCGACTTCAACACCGACTCCCGCATCCTGGACGCCGCGGCGAAGGCATTGCACGACGGCTTCAACCAGTACGCCACGACATGGGGCGCGCCGCAGCTGCGCAAGGCAGTGGCGCGGAAGTATTCGGGGGTCTGGGGACGCGATGTGGATCCCGACGCCGAGGTCACCATCTCGTGCGGCGCTACCGAGGCGATGATCGCCGCCATGCTGGCGGCCATCGATCCCGGCGACGAGGTCATCGTCTTCGAGCCGTTCTATGAAAACTACGGACCCGATTCCATCCTCAGCGGCGCGGTCCCTCGCTACGTGGCGCTGCGCGCGCCGGATTGGTCGTTTGATCCCGACGATCTTCGCAAGGCTTTCAACGCGAAGACGCGGGCGATCGTGGTCAACACTCCGCACAACCCGACGGGCAAGGTGTACTCGCAGGCAGAGCTCGAGCTGATCGCGCAGCTTTGCATCGAGCACGACGTGATCGCCATCACCGACGAGATCTACGAGCACCTCGTCTATCGCGGTCATCACATCAGCCTCGCGACGCTTCCGGGAATGAGGGAGCGGACGGTCACGATCAGCGGAGCAAGCAAGACGTACTCGGTCACCGGGTGGCGCATCGGCTGGCTCATCGCGCCGCCTGCGCTGAGTGCCGGCATCCGCAAGGTGCACGACTTCCTGACCGTCGGTGCGGCGCACCCGCTGCAGGTTGCGATCGCATCTGCGCTCGAGCTGCCTCCTTCCTTTTATACAGAGCTGCTTGGCGACTACACGGAGCGCCGTGACGCGATCGTCACCGGACTGAGGGAGTGCGGTTTTGAAGTCGAGGCGCCTGACGGCGCGTACTACGTGATGGCGGGTATCGGCGAATTCGGATTCGACGACGACGTCGCGTTTGCGAGACACCTCATCGAGAAGGCCGCGGTCGCGACTGTGCCGGCGTCGAGCTTTTTCCACGATCCCTCACTCGGTCGCGGGTACGTGCGCTTCAGCTTTCC
>JALYSJ010000022.1 GCA_030854855.1 Candidatus Dormiibacterota bacterium | reverse complement strand
AGGTCGCAGTCCAGCTTCACCTCGAGCACCTCCATCGTGTTGCCCGACGTCTCACCCTTCCGCCACAACCCCCGCTCGCGCGACAGGAACCACGCCTGCCCCGTCTCGCGCGTGCGCGTCCACGCCTCCTCGTCCATGTACGCGAGCATCAGCACCTTGCCGGATTCCGCGTCCTGAACAACCGCCGGGACGAGTCCCTTCGAAAAGTCCGGTTTCATGGCCTGATCTCCAAACCCCTGGACGTCAGCTGCTGCTTCACGCCCGCGATGGAAAGCTCCCCGAAGTGAAAGACCGACGCCGCCAGCACCGCCTCGGCGCCCCCATCCGTCAGCGCCTGGTGCATGTGGTCAACCGTGCCCGCGCCGCCCGAAGCAATCACCGGCAGGCGCACCGCCGAGGTGATGGCCCTGAGCAGCCCGATGTCATAACCCTCGTGAGTCCCGTCCTTATCCATTGAAGTGAGCAATATCTCTCCAGCTCCCAACTTCTCCCCCAGTACCGCCCATTCCACGGCATCACGCCCCGCGGGGCGCCGGCCGCCGTGACTGAACACCTCCCAACCCGGAATCTCCAACTGGCGCTTCGCGTCGATGGCGAGCACCACGCACTGCGATCCGAAGACCTCGGCGCACCGGGTGATCAGCTCCGGGTCCTCGAGCGCCGCGGTGTTGACGGACACCTTGTCCGCGCCATGCATCAGCAGTTCGGCCATATCTTCAACGCTGCGCACGCCGCCGCCGACAGTCAGAGGGATGAAAACCTGGTCGGCAGTCCGCTCGACGGCGTCGAGCAGGATCTTCCGCGCATCCGAGGACGCGGTGATGTCGAGGAACACGATCTCGTCGGCCCCCTCGCGGTCGTAGGTCGCCGCCAGCTCCGCCGGGTCGCCCGCGTCACGGAGGTCTTTGAACTTCACGCCCTTGACCACGCGTCCCTCGGTAACGTCCAGACACGGAATGATCCTTTTCGCGGGCATCGTCAGGTGCAGAACCCCACGAAGTTCTTGTAGATCTGCAACCCGTCAGGCCCGCTCTTCTCCGGGTGAAACTGCGTGCCCATGATGTTCCCGCGAACCGCCGCCGCCGCAGGCGAGAACTCGCTCCACGCGATAGCGCTGTCCGACGACTCCGGCGTGTACGAGTGCACGAAGTAGAAGTACGCGCGGTCCTTGATCCCCTGCAACAACTTCGACTCGTCGACCTTCGCGAGGCGGCACCACCCGATGACCGGCAGCCGCGCACTGTCCTTCACCTCGACCACCTTCCCAGGCAGCAGCCCGAGGCCCTGATGGCGCCCGTGCTCCATCGACTCTTCGAACAGCAGCTGGTACCCGAGGCAAACCCCCAGCAGTGGCTTTCCCGCTTTCGCCAGCTCCACGATGCGGCGCCCCAAACCGCCCGCAGCGAGCTTTTCCAGCGCCGGCGCGAACGCGCCCACTCCCGGCAGCACCAGCCCGTCCGCCCCCTCGAGCACCGCGAGATCAGCCGTCAGCTTTGGCTCTCCGCCCACGTGCGCGAGCGCCCGCTCCACGGACCGCACGTTGCCCACCCCGTAGTCGACGATCGCGATCAATCCAGAACACCTTTCGACGAGGGGACGCCAGCGACCCGGCCGGGTGACATCGCGTGCGCAAGCGCAAGGCCCAGGGCCTTGAACGTCGCCTCTGCAATGTGGTGCCGGTTGCGTCCGCGGATCACATCGACATGGATCGTTGCCTTTAGGTGGATCGACAGCGCCTTCCAGAACTCTTCGATCACCTCGGATTCGAGAGTGCCGATCCGGCCGCGCAGCGCGACGTTGTAAGAAAGGAAGGGACGCTTACCAAGATCGACTACGACACGCGCCAGCGATTCATCGAGTGGCGCGTAAGCCGACGCGAAGCGCGTGATGCCCGCCCTATCCCCCAGCGCCAGGGAAAGCGCCTGGCCCACGACGATGCCCGCGTCCTCCACCAGATGGTGCGCGTCCACGTGCAGATCACCGGAGCCCCGCAGCGTGATGTCGAAGCCTCCGTACCGCGCGACCTGCTCGACCATGTGATCGAGGAACGCGAGGCCGGTTGCAACCTTGATCCGCCCGCGACCCGCCAGGTCCACCTTGGCCGCCAGGCGCGTCTCCTTGGACTTGCGCGCCACCTCGCCCTTCCTTATACGTCCGCTACTCAAGCCGCACCTCCACTGCATGCGCGTGCGCCGTCAGCCCTTCCATGTGCGCCAGCCGCACGCACGCATCCATCAACATCTCCAGGTCGCCGCGGTTCAGGCTGAGAACGCTCGTCCGCTTCAAAAACGTGTACACGCCCAACGGCGACGCGAACCTCGCGGCGCCCGAAGTCGGCAGCGTGTGGTTGGGACCGGCCACGTAGTCGCCTAGCGGCACCGTCGCGTACAGCCCCACGAAAACAGCGCCCGCGTTCTCGACCTGCGTCGCGCGGCGGCTCGCGTCGGCGGTGACGATCAGCAGGTGCTCCGGCGCGAAGTCGTTGACCAGCTGCATCGCCTGGTCGAGGTCGTCGGTGACGACGATGCAGCAGTTGGCCTTGCGGATGATCTCCTTGCGCTCCAGGCCGCCGACCAGGCTCTCGAGCTCTTCCTCGACGCGGTCCGCCAGGCGCGACGAGTCGGTGACGAGCACTGCCCACGCAAGAGGATCGTGCTCCAGCTGCGCCGCCAGGTCCGCGGCGACATAGTCCGGTCGCGCGCGATCATCAGCGATGACCATCACCTCGGTCGGGCCCGCGATGCCGTCAACTCCAACCGCGCCGAACACCTCGCGTTTCGCGAGCGTCACGTAGATGTTGCCCGGGCCCGCGACGACATCAACTCGAGGGATTGAAGTGGTGCCGTAGGCCAGCGCGGCGATCGCCTGCGCGCCACCAACCCGGTACACGGCGTCAACGCCCGCTATGTGCGCGGCGGCAAGAATCGCCGTAGGAACAGTGCCGTCCGCTCGCGGCGGCGTGGCCAGCACCACCTCCGGCACCTTCGCGATCCTCGCGGGAATCACGGTCATCAGCACCGTCGATGGATAGGCCGCGCGACCCCCAGGCGCATAGACCCCCGCGCGGCGGACAGGTCGCGTCAAAAGCTTGAGCCCTGGAGGGCCGCTCGAAGAGGGCTGCAGCTGCCGGGAGTGAAAATCGCGAATGCGCTGCGCGGCGAACTCGAGCGCGGAGCGATCGGCCGGCGGCAGCTTGCCGGCCGCCGCGGCCAGCTCCTTGGCCGGAACCTCGAACGTTTCACGGTCGCCCGGCGCCCATCCGTCGAACTTCTGGCCCAGCTCGCGCAACGCTGCGTCGCCCTCGGCGGCAACGCGCGCGCAGATGTCCGCCACCACTGCTCTTTCTTTGGTGAACTGCGAAAGATCAAGCCGCCGCCGCGACATCGGGGAGTCGAGCCACGAGCCGACATCAAAACGTTTGACGCTCACTTCTCGACCGCTTCTCGAAGCTTGCCGACCGCGGCCTGCACCGCTTCGGTTCGCGTCTTGAG
>JALYSJ010000174.1 GCA_030854855.1 Candidatus Dormiibacterota bacterium | reverse complement strand
ACGCCCTTGGCGCCGGAGCGCATGGTGCGCAGGATCGCCTGCTTCATCGCGCGCTTGTAGCTGATGCGGCGCTCAATCTGCGAGGCGATGTTCTCCGCGACGAGCTGCGCGTCGAGCTCGGGCTGCTTGATCTCCTGGATCGAGATGCGAACGCGGTTGCCGAAGCGCTTCTCGAGGTCCTCACGCAGTTGGTCGACGGACGCGCCGCCCTTGCCGATGACGATTCCAGGCTTGGCCGTATGAATGGTCACAGTGAGCTGTGCGTTCGACGAGCGCTCGGTCTCAATCTTCGAGATGCCTGCGTTGCGCAGCCGCGCGAGGATGACGCGACGCATCTCGAGGTCCTCGTGAAGCATCTTCGTGTAGTCCTTCGGGTTGGCGAACCAGTTCGCCTCCCACGGACGGAACACACCGAGACGAAATGCGTTCGGATGAACTTTATGACCCAACTACTTCTTTACCTCTGGGCGGTCTTCGACGACTGCGGTGATGTGGCAAGTGCGGTGGAAGAACTCGTGCGCGATGCTCCGGCTCACGGGCCGCCGGCGGCGGAAGGTTGGACCCTCGTCGATGAGGATCTGCTTGAGGACGAGATCGTCGCGGTTCAGGTTGAAGTTGTGCTCCGCGTTGGCAGCCGCCGACTTGATGGCCTTGGCCACGTCGCGAGCGGCGTGCTTAGGCGAGAACTCGAGGTGCGCCAAAGCGTCGGCGACCCTCATGCCCTTCACGGAGTCCGCCACCAGCCGCGCCTTGCGCGGCGTGCGACGGACAAACCTCTGCACCGCTGAAACTTCCATCGTTGCCACTCTTCTACTTAAGCGCCGTCGATTTTTCGGTGTGGGTGCCGTGGCCGCGGAAGTGGCGCGTGGGCGCGAACTCGCCGAGCCGGTGGCCGACCATGTTCTCGCTGATGAATACGGGCACGTGCTTGCGTCCGTCGTGCACCGCGATGGTGTGACCGACCATGTCGGGATAGATGGTCGAGGCGCGCGCCCAGGTGCGAATCACCTTCTTGTCGCGCGTCAGGTTCATCTTGTCGATCTTTTCCTTCAAGGGGGCGCTGATGAACGGCCCCTTCTTCAGCGAACGTGACATTTACTTCTTGCGTCCTTTCTTCTCGCGGCGGCGAATGATGAGCTTGGCGGAGGCCTTGTTCGACTTGCGAGTGCGATAGCCGAGAGCGGGCTTGCCCCATGGGGTCTTCGGGTTGCCACCGGGTCCGGTCTTGCCTTCGCCACCACCATGGGGGTGGTCGCGGGGGTTCATCGTCGAACCGCGGACTGTGGGGCGAACTCCGAGCCAGCGGCTGCGTCCTGCCTTGCCGCTCGACTCGTTCTCGTGCTCGATATTACCGACCTGGCCCATCGTGGCCTGGCAGCGAATATGAATTCGTCTTAATTCGCCCGATGGCATGCGGACCACGGCGTAGTCGCCTTCCTTCGCGAGGAGCTGCGCGGACGCGCCTGCGGAGCGCACGAGCTGACCGCCGCGGCCGAGCGTCAATTCAATGTTGTGGATGGTCGAACCGACCGGGATGTTCGCGAGCGGGAGGGCGTTGCCGATGCGGACCGGCGCATCTGCCCCACTCTCGATGGGGTCGCCGACTTTCAGGCCGAGCGGCGCGAGGATGTAGCGCTTCTCGCCGTCCTTGTAGTGGATGAGGGCGATGCGGGCGCTGCGGTTGGGGTCGTACTCGATGGTCGCGACCTTGCCGGCGATGCCGTGCTTGTCGCGCTTGAAGTCGATCTTCCGGTAGAGCTTGCGATAGCCGCCGCCCTGGTGGCGCGTCGTGATGCGGCCCTGGTTGTTGCGGCCGGCATGAGTCGGCAGGGACTCGAGCAGCGTCTTCTCCGGCTCGCTGGCCGTGATCTCGTCGAAGCCCGAGATCGTCATGAAGCGACGCCCGGGGCTGGTCGGCTTGAACTTCTTAACTGGCATTGTTCCTATACGCTCCCGAAGAGGCCTTCGATCTTCTGGCCTGGGCCGAGCGTGACTATGGCTTTCTTCCAATCGGCGGTGTGGCCGAGCGTTCCGAGGCGGCGGTTGCTGCGACGCTTCTTGCCGCGCATGGTCACGGTGTTGACCTCGCGGACCTTGATGCCCTGAGCAATGTAGTGCTCCTCGAGCGCCTGCTTGATCTCGGTCTTCGAGGCGCGCGGCGAGACACGGAACGTATACCTGCCCTGCGTGTAGAGCTGGTACGTGCGCTCGGTGATGAGCGGACCGATCACGATCTCGGACGCGGCTCTGGTCGTCACTTGGCACCTCTGTCCCGGTGGCTGAAGTTCTCCTCGAGAAGCTCGAGGCAATCCTTCGACAGGAGCAGATAGGTGTGGGTGAAGAGATCGCGGATGTTGAGGTTGCGGGCGAGGATGGTCTTGGCTCCGGTCAGGTTCTCGAACGACCGGCTGACCACCACGTTGGGCGCCGACAGAACGATGAGAGCCGAGTGGTCGAAGCCCATGGCTTCCATCAGGTCGACGGCCTGCTTGGTCTTGGGTTCGTCGAACACGTAGCTCTCGATCACGCGGACCTGGCCGTCGATGGCTTTCTGGCTCAAGGCTGAGCGGAGGGCAAGCCGTCGCATCTGCTTCGGCATGCGCTGCGCGTAGCTGCGCGGGTGCGGGCCGAAGACGGTGCCACCACCCTTCATCGACGGTTCGCGGATCGAGCCGTGGCGCGCGCGACCGGTGCCCTTCTGGCGGTAGGGCTTGGCGCCACCGCCGGAGACATCGCCGCGCGTCTTGGTCGACGCGGTGCCCTGGCGGGCGTTGGCCTGCTGGCGCAGTAAGGCCTGGTGCATCACGGGCATGTTGGGCTTCTCGTCGAAGATGGCTTTGGGTAGGTCGACCTCGCCGTTGCGCTCGCCAAGAGCGTCAAAGAAGGGGGCCTGGAGGGAATTGAGCTCAGTCTCCTCCGCCTTCTTCTTTGGCTTGGACTTTGCCGCGACGGGCTTGCGATTGGCGGCCGGCTTGGTGATCTTCTTGGTGGTCTTTGCTGCGGGCATCAGACCTTCCTCCCGGTCGGCTTGCCGGCGGGGCCCTTGACCTTCACGGGTTTGGTCGACTGCCGCACCAGCACAAGCGCGCCCTTCGCTCCGGGCACGCCGCCCTTCAGGAGAAGGAGGTTGCGTTCGGGATCCACGCGCACGACCTTGTAGGCGCGCGCGGTGGTCCGCACGTTGCCCATCTGGCCCGACATCTTGAGGCCTTTGAACACGCGCGCGGAGTCGGTCGATCCGATGGCACCGGGCTGGCGCACGTTCATCGAGCCATGCGACTCGGGGCCGCGGCTGAACTTGTGTCGCTTGATCAGACCCTGGAAGCCCTTGCCTTTCGAGTGGGAGGTGACGTCCACGATCTCTCCGGCGGCGAAGATCTCGGCTTTGAGCTCCTGGCCGGCTTCGAGGCCGTCATAGCCGCGAATCTCGACGACGTGGCGGTGCGGCTCGAGGGTTGCTTTCTTGAACTCGCCGAGCTCGCCCTTGCTGAGTTTGCGTTCGGCGACGACGCCGAACGCAATGCGCGCGGCGGAGTAACCGTCCTTCTCAGTGGTGCGCAGGCCGAGCACGCGGCACGGCCCGGCTTCGAGCACGGTTACGGCGGTGGTGGTGCCGTCGGCGTTGAAGAGCTGAGTCATGCCGAGCTTCTTCGCGAGTAGACCTTTCATGACTTGATCTCGATGCTCACGCCGGCGGGAAGGCTGAGGCGCATGAGAGCGTCGACGACGCGCGGGTTGGGATCGAGGATGTCGACGATCCGCTTGTGAGTGCGCATTTCGAACTGCTCACGCGAGTCCTTGTCGATGAACGGCGAGCGAATTACGGTCAGCTTGGAAATCTCAGTCGGAAGGGGGATCGGTCCGGCCGTGCGCGCGTTCGTTCGGCGGGCGGTGTCGACGATCTTGTCCGCCGCTTGATCCAAGACCCTGTGGTCGTAGGCCTTGAGCCGAATCCGAATTTTTTGCGCCACCTGCTGGTCCTTTCCCTCTTCCTTCTATATGTCCGTTACTTGATGACCTCGGTCGCCACTCCGGCGCCGACTGTCTTGCCGCCTTCGCGGATGGCGAAGCGGAGTCCCTGCTCGATGGCAATCGGCTCGCCGAGAGTGATTTCCATCACGACGTTGTCTCCGGGCATGCACATCTCGACGCCGTCAGGGAGCTTGACCTCGCCCGTGACGTCAGTGGTGCGCATGTAGAACTGCGGCCGGTACCCGGTGAGGAATGGCGTGTGACGGCCACCCTCTTCCTTCGTCAGCACGTACACCTGCGCATTGAAGACCGTGTGTGGCTTGATCGAACCTGGCTTGGCCAGCACCTGGCCACGAACCACGTCCTCCCGCTTCACACCGCGCAGGAGCGCGCCGATGTTGTCGCCGGCCTGGCACTCGTCCATGTCCTTGTGGAACATCTCGATGCCGGTCACGACCGTCTTGGTGCTGTTTGGGTGGATCCCGACGATCTCGATTTCCTCGTTCCTCTTGAGCTTTCCGCGCTCGACCCGGCCCGTGGTGACGGTGCCACGACCTTCGATCGTGAACACGTCCTCGATCGGCATCAGGAATGGCTTGTCGACCGGGCGCTCCGGCTCGGGGATGTAGGTGTCGACTGCGTTCATGAGCTCCATGATCTTGGGAGACCACTCGGGGTCGCCCTCCAGCGCCTTCAGCGCCGAGATGCGCACAATCGGGATGTCGTCCCCCGGGTACTCGTACTTGCTGAGCAGCTCGCGCAGATCCAGCTCGACGAGCTCGATGAACTCCTTGTCATCGACCATGTCGCACTTGTTGAGCGCGACGACCAGGAACGGCACGTTGACCTGGCGCGCCAGGATGATGTGCTCACGGGTCTGCGGCATGGCACCGTCGTTGGCAGCCACGACCAGGATCGCGCCGTCCATCTGGGCGGCGCCAGTGATCATATTTTTTATGTAATCCTGGTGCCCGGGGCAGTCCACGTGCGCGTAGTGGCGCTTCTCGGTCTCGTACTCGACGTGAGTAATCGATATGGTGATCCCGCGAGCCTTCTCCTCGGGTGCCTTGTCGATCCGGTCGAAGGGCGTGAACTCCGCCAGACCCTTCTCTGAGAGCACCCTTGTGATGGCAGCCGTCAGCGTCGTCTTACCGTGGTCAATGTGACCGATGGTCCCGACGTTGAGGTGCGGCTTTGTCCGCTCAAACTTCTTCTTCGCCACTGTTTCCTCCTATCTAACTCCGCGACGTAGTACGGCGGCCCACAGCTTCCGCCAGGTTTCCGGGCATCTCTGCGTAATGACTGAACTCCATCGAATAGGTCGCCCGCCCCGAAGTCATCGACCGAAGTTCGGTAGCGTAACCGAACATCTCGGCCAGGGGTACGTTGGCCTTGACGTTCTGCGACGTGCCTCGCCCCTCCATGCCGAGAATGTGACCGCGGCGGGACGACAGATCGCCCATCACGTCGCCGAGGTATTCCTCGGGCATGACGACGTCGACCTTCATGATCGGCTCGAGCAGGTAAGGTTGAGCCTTGTGCATGGCGTCCTTGACCGCCATGGAGCCGGCGACGTGGAAGGCCATCTCGCTCGAGTCAACGGCGTGGTACGAGCCGTCCACCAGGGTGGCGACAAAGTCGACCACCGGGTACCCGCCGACCACTCCGGTCTGGAGGGCTTCTCGGATGCCCTTCTCAACGGCCGGGATGTACTCGCGTGGGATGCGTCCTTGTGTGATCTTGTCCTCGAACACGAAGCCGCTCCCGGTCTCGCCTGGACGCACATCCACCTCAGCGTGGCCGAACTGGCCCTTGCCACCTGACTGCCGGATAAAGCGTCCGACACCGTGCGCGGGCCTCTTGATCGCCTCTTTGTAAGCGACCTGCGGCTTGCCCTGGTTGGCGTCGACCTTGAACTCTCGCATGAGGCGGTCGATGATGATCTCCAGGTGGAGCTCGCCCATGCCAGCGATGATGGTCTGCCCGGTTTCCTGGTCCGTGTGGACTTTGAACGTCGGGTCTTCCTCGGTGAGACGCTGCAGCCCAATGCCGAGCTTGTCCTGGTCGACTTTAGTCTTGGGCTCGATGGCCACCGAGATGACCGGTTCGGGAAAGGTGATCGACTCCAGCAGAATCGGATGAGCCTCGTCCGCCAGCGTGTCGCCGGTGGTCGTGTACTTGAGACCGACCGCGGCGGCGATATCCCCGGTGAACACCTCGTCGACGTCTTCGCGCCGAATCGCGTGCATCCGAAGGATGCGCCCGATGCGCTCCTTCCGCCCGTTGGTTGCGTTGAGCACGCCAGAGCCGGCCTTAAGACGGCCTGAGTAAACCCGGAAGAACGTAAGCTTGCCGACTCCCTGCGGGTCCATCTGGATCTTGAATGCGAGCGCGGAGAACGGCTCGGCGTCGTCGTGCTCGCGGACGAGCAAAGCGCCCGTCTTGGGATCAACTCCTTCGACGGCCGGAACGTCCGCTGGTGACGGCAGGTAATCGACGACCGCGTCCAGGATTGGCTGCACGCCTCGGTTGCGCAGGGCGGCGCCGCAGAGTACAGGCACGAGCACGCCGGCGACCGTCCCCTTGCGGAGCGCGGCGTTGATCTGAGCCTCACTGGGCTCCTTCTCGTCGAGGTACAAATGCATGATCTCGTCATCGAAGTCCGCCACCGCCTCGATGAGGTCGTGGCGGTGCTGCTTGATGAGATCGGCCATCCCGGTGGGGATGTCCAAGGACTCCGTGTT
>JALYSJ010000127.1 GCA_030854855.1 Candidatus Dormiibacterota bacterium | reverse complement strand
GGCCGTCGCGGCTCGGAATGCCCGTTGGCAAGGCTGGCCGGCGGCGCCGAGAGCTGCTTCAGGCTGAGCGAGATGCGGCGGCGGGCGGTGTCGATGCCGATCACCTTCACCTGCAGCGTCTCCCCTACCTTCAGCACGTCTTCGGTGCGCTCCACGTGGTCCCAAGAGAGCTCCGAGATGTGAAGCAATCCCTCGATCCCCGGCATGATCTGAAGGAAGGCCCCGTACTTCTTGGTCTTGGTGACCTGGCCCTCAACGATCGAGCCGATGGGCATCGACTGCACGAGACGCTCCCATGGATCCTGCTGCAGCTGCCGCAGCGACAGCGAGATGCGCGTCTGCTCGGGGTCGAGCTTGATCACCTTCACGGTGACCTCGTCGCCCAGCTGCAGAACATCCGTCACCTTTGAGACGCGGTCCCATGACAGCTCGGAGATGTGGATCAGTCCGTCGGCGCCACCGATGTCTACGAACGCTCCGTAGCTCGTGATTCCCGACACGCTCCCCTTGACCGTGGTCCCGGTCTGGAGCCGGCTGAAGAGCTCTTCCCGCTTGCGCGCGCGATCCTCGTCTTCCGCGGCCTTCTGGCTGACGATCAGCCGGTTGCGCTTCCGGTTGACTTCGAGGATCTTCACCGGGATCCGCTGACTGACCAGGGATTCCAGGCTGCCTGCGTAAGCTCGTGCCACCTGGCTCGAAGGCAGAAAGCCTCGCAAACCCAGGATGTTGACGATCAGGCCGCCCTTGTTTTGCTCGCGAACGTCGGCATCGATGACGGATCCGTCCGCCTGCTTCTCCGCCGCGACGATCCACGTCGTCTCCGCCCGCGCCCGGCGCAAGCTGAGGACCACGTTGCCTTCGTCGTTCTCCGGCTGGAGGACGTAGACCTTGATCTGGTCGCCGGGCTCGAGCCCAACCGAATCCAGGTCTCCGCGCATACCGAGCTCTTTGCTCGAGATGACACCTTCAGCCTTGGCTCCGATGTCGACGAGAACTTCGTCGGCGTCGACGCGCACCACGATTCCATCCACGATGTCCCCGTGGTTCGGGGTCTTGAAAGCTTCCTCTTCGTAGTGGAGGTAGTCCTCCATCGTCATGGCGTACGCTGAGTCTTCGGTTTCGGTCCCCTCCTTCGATTCGGTCAGGACAGCACCGGACTCATTTGACAACGAACGTACCCCCTAAGAGTTTTTGATGTGGTGTTGGTCGTCATAACGGCCTCCGCCAATACGAACTGCCATTGTAACGCAGAAGTTGGCGCTAACCCGGAAAAGGATGTGACAGCTCGTGGTTGTCGATCAACCGGGTTTTGCCGATCCTGACCGCAAGCACCGCCAGTGACCCTGGGCTCGTGAACGTCTCCGGATCGACGATCTCGGCGTAGTCCACGCCCGCCAGCGGCTCGGCCTGCAGTCTGTCCAGCAGCGCCTTTCGAAGCTGATCGGGCCGGCGCTCCCCTCTCGAATAGGCCTCCGCGCCAAGCCGGAGCGCCGAGCTAAGACACACCGCGGCCTGGCGCTCTGGGGGTGTCAAGTAAGCGTTCCGCGAGCTCAGGGCGAGACCATCCGCCTCGCGGATCGTCGGGCATACGCAGATACGGACCGGAGAATCCAGGTCGCGAGCCATGCGCTTCACGACGGCAACCTGCTGGGCGTCCTTCTGCCCGAAGTAAGCGCGGTCCGGCTCCGTGGCGGCGAAGAGCTTGGCAACCACCGTGGCGACGCCATCGAAGTGCCCGGGACGGGCGGCACCCTCGAAGGGATGCGACACCCCCGCGACATGGACCCGAGTGCTCGATCCGGGCGGGTACATCACTTCGACGCCGGGCCTGTAGACGGCGCAGATCCCCGCGCGCTGCAGCAACGCGGCATCGCGATCGAGGTCGCGGGGATAGCGCGTGTAGTCCTCGCCCGGCCCGAACTGGATCGGGTTGACGAAGATGCTCACGATAACTTTCGAGTTCTGGCGCCGGGCTTCTTCGACAAGGCTTAGATGGCCGTCGTGGAGCGCGCCCATCGTCGGCACAAGCCCGACCTCCAGGCCGTCGTGACGCCAGCGCCGCGACGCCTCGAGCATCAGGCCGGGATCTTCGAATACGGCGAAATCGCTATCCGGCGCCGTACTTGACCTCTTTGACCTCTTGCCGTTCGCCGGCCGCGGCCGGTGGCGTGGCGCCGTTTGCCGAGTAAGAGTGTTCGAGGCCGGGGAACTCGCCGCTCGCCACCTCGCGCGCGAAGCGCTGGACCGCGTTTCCGATCTCCTCGGCGAGATTGGCGTAGCGCTTGACGAACTTCGGCGCCTTGCCCGTCGTCAGACCGAGCAGGTCGTGGTAGACCAGCACCTGCCCATCGGTTCCGGCGCCCGCGCCGATGCCGATCGTCGGAATGTGAAGGGCTTGCGTGACTCGGCTGGCCAGCTCGGCTGGGACTCCTTCGAGGACGAGGCTGAACGCTCCCGCCTTCTCGAGCGCCTTGGCGTCGGCCAGGATGCGAGCGGCCTGCGCCTGGCCCTTGCCCTGGACCTTGAAGCCGCCCATCTGGTGGACGAACTGAGGTGTGAGGCCGAGGTGGCCGATCACGGGGATGCCAAGCTCCGTCAGGCGGCGCGTGATCTCGATGGTCGGGCCGCCGCCTTCGAGCTTGACCGCATGCATGCCTCCTTCCTGCAGAAAACGGCCGGCGCTGGCGATCGCCTGCTCGATTGACGAGTGATAGGACATGAACGGCATGTCGCCCACCAGCAAGGCCTGGCGGGAACCCCGCGCCACGGCTTTGGCGTGGTGGATCATCTCGTCGAGGGTCACGGAGAGAGTGGTCGGGTAACCGAGCATCACCATGCCGAGGCTGTCTCCGACCAGAAGGATCGGAATGCCCGCCTCGTCGAGGATCCGAGCGCTCAGGTAGTCGTAAGCGGTGACCATTGCAAAGCGACGGTGCTCATCCTTGAACCGCTGGACGTCCAGAACCGTAGTCATGGCCGCTCTCTCCTCCGGGTCGCTGCCGCTTTGTGGGTCAACGCCCTGTGCATCCGCTCCGCCGCCGCGGGCTCAAGGCCCGCCTGCGCTGCGATCTCGAGCGCGATCGAGCCGAGCATACGATATTGATCCACGATCGGCGGGGCGCCCAAGGATTGGTCCGGGGCCGCGAGCGTGGCAAGCGCGGCCAGGTGGCGCTCGACGGTCTTCACATCACCTCGCCGCACCGGTCCCGTCAAGGCGCGAACCGGGCCGCGTTTGCCCACCGTCACCAGCGTGCCTTCAGTCAGCGGAAGCAGCCCGGACGTTGCATCCTTCTCACTCCAGCCGGCCAGCTTCAGCAGGTTGACCGCGGTCCCGAACAGCGCATCCACGTAGTTCGACGCGAACACCGCTGCGGCGTGATACAGCGCCCTTTGGCTGTCGCTAACCCGCTTGGGCCGGGCGCCGAGGGCGCGTGCAATGCTGGCCAGGCGGCGCTGCAGCGCCGCCGTGCTCGCATCGACACCCACGACAATCCCATGGAACGAGGCCGGCGACCGAGGTTCCGGGAACGACTGCAGCGGATGGAACGAGCCGACAGGATGCCGGCCGCCAAGCGGCTCGAGGGCGCTGAGCAATAGCGACCCGCTGAGGTGGACGAAGGCCACGCTCTCCGGGATCCGGGAGTCGGACTCGGCCAGACCTGCGGCCACAGTCGAGACGGCGTCGTCCGGAACTGCCAGGAAAACAAGCGCGTTCGGAAGGGACTGCAAGCTGCGGACCAGACTCGTAGAACCGGTCCGGGCTGGCACCAGCAGAGCCGGAAGGCCGGCTGCATTGAACGCGGTGGCCAGCGAGCGGCCCAGGTTGCCCCGGCCGGCGACGAACAGCGGCTGGGTTTTCGTGCTCTAGGAAGCGGTGGAGGTGGCTGCGGGCGCTTCCGGAACCTCGCGCGCGAGAATCTCGTCCAGCTCTTTGCCATCGAGCGTCTCGACTTCCTTCAACCGCTCGACCACCGCGTCCATCTTGTGGCGCTGCTGCGTGAGAATCCCCTTCGCGGTCTGGTAGCCGTGATCGACGATGCTGCGGATCTCCTCGTCGATGATGG
>JALYSJ010000164.1 GCA_030854855.1 Candidatus Dormiibacterota bacterium | reverse complement strand
CGAGCCAAGCTCCGTCGATCCGACCGCCTGCACGTGCCGGGGTTGAAGCTCGTCCGGCGGAGCGGGCACGCGCCACACCTGGCTGAAGCGATAGCGGACCGGGCAGACCTCGAAGTCGTGCAGCTGCGAAAAGCTCAGCTCGAGCTCACGCGTCGGCGCGATCAACGTCTCGACCTGACGCGGCTGCAGCTGCTCCAACCGCTCCAGCACCGCCGCCACGACAGCAGGACCGCCATCGACGTGGCCGTTGGCCGCGCGCATAACCGGTAGTTCCAGCTGTTCTGCTTCGACCACCGACGCGGACTGCGGATTCGCGAGCGCCCAACTGAGGATCTCGGCGAAGTGGTCGTGGTCGTCCAGCCCGTTGGCCCCGACATCGCGCACAGTGGGTTCTTCGCGCGTCGCGGTGACGTAAAGCCCGTCCTTCGCGCGCGTCAGGCCGACGTAGACGATGCGCCGCCGCTCACCGATCGCGAGCTTCACCGCCGGCGCGCCAGGCGAGGTCTCCTGGTAGCGCGGATGTTTCTCTCCACGCCAGTTCTTCATCACAAAGCCCAGGTTGTCCGGATCGAAGAAGAGACGCTCGGTGTCCCGCGGTCGAGGCGGCCGCAGGTTGACGAGGAATACGACTGGAAACTCGAGCCCCTTCGCCGAATGGATGGTGAGCAGCGAAACAGCCTCGGCGGTGGCGGATTCCTCGACCGCCTCGCCGACTGGAAGCTCGGCGTCGATGACCTGATCGAGGTGATTGATGAAGTCGCCGATCCCCGCCAGCGAGAGGTCGCGCTCAAATCTGCCCGCAAGCTGGAACACCTTGCGCAGGTTGAGCAGCGCGCGCGGGCTACCGTCGCGATGCGCGCGCAGCTCTGCCCAGCGCAGATAACCGCTCTCCTCGAGCAGGCGGTTCAGGATGTCAGCCACCGTGAGCGCGTCGCGCAGGCGGCCGAGGCGATCGGTCAGCTCAATGAGGCGCTGGGCCTCGTGACCCACCTTCGGGTCCATCTCCGGGAAACCCTCGCGCGCGGATTCGTCGAAGCAATCGCGCAGGCGCATGCCCGAACGGCCGGTGCGCCGCGCGGCGAGCTTGTACATCGCGCTGTCGGGCAGCCTGACGATGGGCCCTTGAACGATGCGCACGAAAGCGCCGTCGTCCATCGGGTTCTCTGTCAGGCGGAGGAGCGCAAGCACGTCCTTGATCTCCTGGCGGTCGAAAAAACCCGACCCGCCGCTCGTGATGTACGGGATGCCCTGCCGGCGCAGCTCGTCTTCAAACTCGCGCGGGAGCATGCGTATGGAATGGGCGAGGATCGCGATGTCGGCGAAGGCGCGACCCCCGACGTGCAGCCGGCGGATGGTCTGCGCCATCGATCGCGCCTCGGTGCGCGAATCCGGCGCCATGATCACCGTCACCGGTTGCGCAACCGAGCCTCGAGTCGCGACGAGGTCGGGCTCGGCCGCGAAATCGATGTCGCGGCGGATGAAGTCGGTGGCGCAGTCGAGGATGCCCTGGTACGAACGCCGGTTGTGTGTCAGCGGCAGCCGCTTGCCGGGAAACCGGCTGCGAATGTTCTCGATCTCGGCGTCGCGCCATCCATAAATGGACTGCTTGGCGTCGCCGACCACCGAGACATTGCCGAAGTTGTCGGCGGCGAGCAGGCGGATGAGGTCGAGCTGGATGCGGTTGGTGTCCTGGAACTCGTCGACCAGCAGGTAGCGGAAGCGCTCGCGGCACCGGCGGCGAAACTCCGGCACGCGGTCGAGCGCATCGATGACCTCGAGGATGAGGTCGTCGAAATCGCGAAGGTTCTCAGCACGGAGGGCATCCTCGTAGGTCCGATAGACGAGGAAGAGGACTCCAATCGCTTCGAGCTCCGCATTCGCCGCGTCGCTGCCTGCGGCGCCGTTGAACGATGCGTCCCAGTTGCGTCCATGCAGCTCGAGGGCCCGCGCGCGAAACCCTTCGGGGCTGATGCCCCGGCCCTTGAGCTTGAGCAGGAATCGAAGACCTGAACGAAGAAGGTCGTCGAGGTCGTCCACTGACAGCGCCGTGAACGAGTCAGGGTCGAGT
>JALYSJ010000158.1 GCA_030854855.1 Candidatus Dormiibacterota bacterium | reverse complement strand
GAGATGGTCGGACCCGACGTCTTCAAGTTCGCAGTCGACATCTTCATCCGCCAGGCGAATGAGGTCTGCGAAAGGGCCGGCGTGGCGCTCGAGGACATCGATCTGTGGGTCCCGCACCAGGCGAACTTCCGCATCATCGACGCCGCGGCGCGGCGCATCGGGCTGCCGCTCGACCGCGTGGCCATCAACATCGACGAGTACGGCAACACGTCGAGCGCCTCGATCCCGCTCGCGCTGGAAGAGGCCATCCGCAAAGGTCGCGTCAAGACCGGCGACCACGTGCTGCTGGCCGGTTTCGGATCCGGCCTGACCTGGGGGGCGTGCCTTCTCAAGTGGGTGTAAATCTCATCGGCCCGATCGCCCTTCTGTTTCCGGGTCAGGGAACGCAGAAGCCGGGCATGGGCAAGAACCTGCACGATCGCTACCCCGCGGCGCGCCGCGTCTTCGAACGCGCGGAAGAGGTGCTGGAGATGCCTGTCCGCCGGCTCTGCTTCGAGGGTCCGGTGGAGGAGCTGAACCGCACCGACGTGATCCAGCCCTGCGTGATGACCGTGTCGTGGGCCGCCTACGAGGTGTGGCGCGAGAGCTACGGCTTCGAGAACGTGAGCGTCACGGCCGGCCACAGCCTGGGTGAGATCGCCTCGCTCGCGGCTGCCGGCTCGATCCCGTGGGAGACAGCTCTGCTCCTCGTCAAGGAGCGGGGCCGGATCATGGCGCAGGCGTCGCACGAGCAGGCGGGAGGCATGATCGCCATCGTCGGGCTCGAAGAGGCGCAGGTCGAGCGCATCCGCGAGGAGGCATCGTCGAAAGGCAACCTGTGGGTGGCCAACCGCAACGCCGATGTGCAGTTCGTGCTTTCTGGCGAGATCGCGGCCGTGCAGGAAGCCGAAAAGCTCGCCCTTGCCGCCGGGGCGCGGCGCGCGCTCATCCTCACCATCCCTCTCGCCGCGCACACGCCGCTGATGGCAGCCGCGGCCGCCGCCTTCCGCAAGTTGGTCGACAAGCTGCCGCTCAAGGCGCCCTCAATTCCGATCCTCGCCAACGCATCGGGCGAAGCCCTGCGCACCGTCGCGAGCCTGCAGGACGAGCTGCGCCAGCAGATGTTGCGCCAGGTCGACTGGGCGCGGACGATGGTATCGATGCGAGCCATGAAAGTGAAGACGGTGGTCGAGCTCGGCCCAGGCCGGGTGCTCGCGAGCCTTGCCGCCAAGCACATCCCGGGAGTCGATACCTGGAATGCGGAAGAGCTCTTCATCGACTTCGCCGGCCCCGCTGATCGGCCCGTCCCGGTTTGATTGATTGGGCGAGCTAGACGGGAAAACTGCGCTCGTCACCGGCGGGGGCAAGGGCATCGGTCGCGCGATCAGCCAGGCGCTCGCTGGAATGGGCGCGCGCGTGGTGGTCAACTACCGCGCTGACAAGACCGCCGCCGAAGAGACAGCCGCGGCGCTGCCGAATGGAAGCGCGCATCAGGCCGATGTAAGCGACCCCGCTCAGGTCGAGGCGATGGTCAAGGCGATCGGCCGAGTCGACATCCTCGTCAACAACGCAGGCGCGGTGCGCGACAAGCTGCTCATCCAGATGGCTCCGGCGGACTGGGAAGAGCTGATCAAGACTGACTTGCTGTCGGCCTTCGCGACGACGCGCGCCGCCATCATGTCGGGCATGATGCGGGCTCGCTGGGGCCGGATCGTGAACATCTCATCGATCGTCGGAATCACCGGGAACGCAGGCCAGTCCAACTACGCCGCCGCAAAGGCCGGGCTGATCGGCTTCACGAAGTCTGTCGCGCGCGAGTACGGCTCGCGCAACATCACGTGCAATGCGGTGGCTCCCGGCTATGTCCGCACCGAGCTCACAAAGGGTTCGCTGACCGATGAGATGGTGGGCGAGCTGGTCAAGATGACGCCGATCAAGCGCGAAGGAAGCGCTGAAGACGTCGCCGCGGCGGTCGCCTTTCTCTGCTCCGAACGGGCCGGCTTCATCACCGGCCAGGTGCTTGCCGTGGACGGCGGCCTGTCGCTGTAATGGTGGTGCCGAAAGACCAGCCAACTGACGAGACCGGGGTTCGCATCGCGGGAAGCAAGCTGCCCGCGATCCCGTTGCCCACCAACTGCCCTGGATGCGGAGTCGGCCTGGAAATGGAAGAGTTGCAAAAGCACAACTACGTGTGCGAGTGCGGCCACCACTTCCGGCTCGGCGCCGACGCATGGATCGCGCTGATCGCGGACCGCGGCACGTGGCAGGAGCGCTGGGGCGACGTCAGGTCCCACGACCTCTTGAACTGGAAGGTGCCCAAGCCGTACCAGGAAGTCGTCGAGAAGCTGATGGAGGAAGGCCTCAACGAGGCGGTGCGCACCGGCACGTGCACGCTCAACGGGCGTCCCATCTGGCTTGCGGCTTTCGACTTCCGCTTCGTCGGCGGAACTTTGTCGATAGTCGCGGGCGAGCGCCTCGCGCGCGGGATGGAGCAGGCCGCGAGCTCAGGCATCCCCTACGTATTGGTCTCCGCCTCGGGCGGTGCTCGCATGCAGGAGGGAGTGCTGGCGCTGATGCAGATGGCAAAGGTCAACGCCGCGGTAGGGCGCCTGCACGCCGCCGGCGTGCCGTACTTCTCCGTGCTGACCGACCCGACATTCGGCGGGACGGCGGCATCGCTTGCGCTGCTGGCGGACATCAACATCGCGGAGCCAAACGCCGCCATCGGGTTCACCGGACCGCGCGTGATCAAGCAGGCGACTTACGAAAATCTGCCGCCCGGCTTTCAGAGCGCGGAGTTCCAGCTCGCGCATGGGCAGGTGGATCTCGTGCTCTCGCGGACCGACCTGCGACCGCTGCTTGCGCACCTCCTAGAGATGTATCCATGACGCGCCACGGACGCAAGCCCGACGAGACGACATTGAGCGTGTGGCAGGTCATCGAGCTTGCGCGGCACGCGGGTCGCCCGTACACGCTCGATTACATCCGGCGCATGGCTCCGGACTTCATCGAGCTGCATGGGGATCGCCTCTCGGGCGATGACCCCGCGCTCGTCGGTGGCGTGGGCACGTGGCACGGTCGGACGACGGTCTTCCTCGGCCATCAGAAGGGTCGAAGCCTCAAAGAGAGGGTTGCGCGGAACTGGGGCATGATGCATCCCGAGGGCTACCGTAAGGCGATCCGCCTCGCTCATCACGCGGCGAAGTTCCG
>JALYSJ010000123.1 GCA_030854855.1 Candidatus Dormiibacterota bacterium | reverse complement strand
CACTCGACACAGAAGCTGTGCCGGCCGAGGTTGTGATGGCCGCAGGAAGGACAGACCAGCCGGCGCGGCGGATCCGCCTGCAGCCAGCGCTCGTTTTCGCGGCGGTACCAGATGCCGTCTTCGGGGCCCAGCATCCAGCGGCGTCCCTCGCTGTCCAGCACCGCAAGGTCCCGGACTGCCAGCCTGAACGCTCGAGGCAGCATGCCGCCCGAGCGGCGCTCTTCAATGAGGAACTTGTAACGGACCTCAGCTTCGGCAAACGGATCGACTGCCACGCGGAGAGTATCGCTCGCGGCGGGTTGTGGATTCAGTAGGGGTGTAGAATCCCCTTCGGCTCAAGGGCCCGCAGCATGCGTCGCACCACATCCCGAGGCTCACGTCATTCCGCAAGCGGCGCTCGTCGCGCTCTGCGTGCGTCACGATCGCGCCCCGCGCGACATAAACGCGCCACCAGGCCACACCTCTCGCCGCGCCAAGGACGCGAGATCACGGGCGTGCTGTTGATCCTCGTCGCCCTCCTCGGACTTCTCGCCCTCGCCAGTAACACCGGCACAATCCTCACCGGAATCAGGGGCTGGCTGCTGCTGACATTTGGTCGCGCATGGTTTGTGCCGGTCGCGGCGGCCCTGGCGTTTGGCGCCTACCTGCTCTGGCCGAAAGCACCCCGCCCTCGACTGGTCGACATCCTTTCCGGGGCGGCGGCGGTGCTGGCCCTCGTCGGCATATTCGGATTGGTCGGGCACGGTGGGTCCGTAGGCCACGCCATCGACGCCACGTTGCTTCCGGTGCTCAGCACGGTCGGAACGTGGGCGTTACTGATCGCGTTGCTCGTGATCGGTCTGATCGTGACGGTGCACTTTAGCCCCGGAGCCCTGCTGGCGACGCTCGTCGGGGCCGGCCAGGCCGCGTACGCGGAACGCCTGCGGCTTCAGAACCTGGTCACGCCGTCGGCTGCACCCGGTCCCCCCGCCAAAACGAAGGCGCCAAAGCCAGAGCCCGCGACCAAAGACGAGCTTGCGAAGTCCGCCGCCAGCTTTGCCGCGCCGCACCCCGCGTTGGAGGTGGCCAAACCCTGGGAGATCGAAGAGCCGGTCGAGGCAGAGACTTCGCGGGAAGCAACCAGAGCCCAAGTCAGGGAGTCTGACGATGAACCGGCGCCACCGCCGGCGCTGCGCGTGATCGCCGAACCTGAGGACGACGAGCCCGAGATCGACTGGAAGCTTCCGTCGATAGCGCTGCTCGACACTGTCACCGCGCGGCGCGAGCGCATGGCGGATGAGATCAAGCGCAACGTCAAGATCATCGAGACCGCGCTCGGCACGTTCGGTGTCCCTTGCAAGGTCGTCGGCGTCAATCCCGGTCCCGCGGTGACGCAGTACGAGATTCAACCGGGTCCCGGCGTCCAGGTGAAGCGGATCACCGCTCTTCAGAACGACCTGTCATTGGCGCTGGCCGCGGCCCCGCTGCGCATCGAGGCGCCGATCCCGGGCAAGTCCGCGGTGGGAATCGAGGTGCCCAACAAATCGGCGAGCCTTGTCACCATCCGCGAGGTGCTCGAGACGGCAGCGTTCCGCGAAGGCACACGCGCGCTGGCTCTCGGGCTCGGCAACGACGTCTCCGGTGCTTCGATCGTCGCCGACCTCACGCGAATGCCGCATCTGCTCATCGCGGGGGCGACTGGCCAGGGCAAGAGCGTATGCATCAACGCGTTGATCACGAGCCTGCTTTTCCAGGTGACGCCGGCGCACATGCGGCTGATCCTCATCGACCCCAAGCGCGTCGAGCTGACCGGATACAACGGTCTGCCGCACCTGGCCCTCCCGGTGCTCGTCGAATCGCACCAGGCCGCGGCGGCATTGCGCTGGGCGGTCGCGGAGATGGACCGCCGCTACAAGATGTTCTCGACCGAGGGCGTCCGCAACATCGCGGCTTACAACGACAAGGCGAAACAACGCCACGCACGTGAGCTTCCGTACATCGTGATCGTCATCGATGAGCTGGCCGACCTGATGATGGTCGCGGCCGGCGAGATCGAAGAGCTGATATGCCGAATAGCACAGCTGGCGCGAGCCGTCGGCATCCACCTGGTCATCGCGACGCAGCGACCGTCGACCGACATCATCACCGGGCTGATCAAGGCCAACATCCCCACGCGTATCGCCTTCGCGGTCGGTTCGCAGGTGGACAGCCGGGTCATCCTCGATACGGGTGGTGCTGAGAAGCTGCTTGGCCGCGGCGACATGCTCTACCAACCTGTGGACGCGGGCAAGCCGACCCGCATCCAGGGCGCTTTCGTAAGCGACCCCGAGGTCGAGGCGGTGGTGAACTTCTGGAAATCGCAGGGCCGGCCGCGCTTCATGGAGGAGATCCTCGAAGTGGGCGCCGGCACGGAGTGGGAGAGAGGGGAGACCTCGGAGCGAAAGCTCGACCCGCTGTTTGCGCGTGCGGCTCGAGCGGTGGCGGCTGAAGGCTCCGCATCGGTGTCTCTCGTGCAGCGCAAGTTCAACGTCGGCTACTCACGCGCGGGGCGCATCGTCGACCAGCTCGCGGAAAACCACGTGGTCGGTGCGTATCAGGGATCGAAGTCGCGCGAGGTGCTCATGACCCTGCCGGACGTCGATGAGCTCCTGGAGCGGTTGGGCATCGAATGACCTTGAGGTCGCGGCCGGGGATCCCCGACGGATCTTCGGCGCCCATGCGGCTGGGCCACCTGGATCACCGAATCTCTCGCCGGGGACCTCGGCCGTGACCTTGCGCCTCGGTCGCGACCAGAGCGTTGCTGCTGCCATCGGAGGCGGTCCGATCCGGGTGGTCGCCGGCGCCGGCACTGGCAAGACGGCGGTCATCGCCGAACGCTTCCG
>JALYSJ010000053.1 GCA_030854855.1 Candidatus Dormiibacterota bacterium | reverse complement strand
CAGAACGCTCAACCCGCCCTCTGCTTCACGGGCCTCGGGCTGACTCTCCTGCTCCTCCGGCGCGGCATCGAACCGGTGGCTGCCGCCGGCCACTCGGTCGGTGAGTACACCGCCCTCGCCGCGTCGGGCGCCGTGGGCGCGCCACAGGTGATCAAGGCGGTCGTGGAGCGCGGGAAGGCGATGGCGGAGGCCGCTCCCGCCGGCACGAGCTCGATGGCCGCCGTGCTCGGACTCGATTCCCATGCAGTCGAGGTCGCACTCGCCGGCATGAATGACGCCTGGCCCGCCAACTACAACACCCCGACCCAGACTGTGATCGCCGGCACGATGGCAGGCCTCGAGGCCGCCACCAAGCGGCTCCAGGCCGCCGGGGCGAAGCGGGTGCTTCCACTCAACGTCAGCGCCGCCTTCCACACGCCTCTCATGGCGCCCGCCGCCGAGAAGTTGCGAGCGGCGCTCGATCGGATCGAATGGCGCACGCCCCGCATCCCGGTCATGGCCAATCTGACGGGCCGCCCCCACCAAGGCGGCGACCGCATTCCCCAGGTCATGGAGATGCAGCTTCGTTCACCTGTGCGGTGGGCCGCATGCGTGCTGATGCTGGTCGAGCTGGGGTGCGACACCTTCGTCGAGGTCGGTCCCAAGCGGGCCCTGACCGGGATGATGCGCGAGCTCGCCCCGACCGCCACGGCCACCTCGGTGGGAACGCCAGACGCCGTCGCCCAGCTAACGATGTAGGCAGGCAACCAATCGTTGCCTACCCGGCATTCGTGCCTTGACGCGCCGCCCAAAGCCAGGCGCAGAATCGGGGTGGCGGCCGGCATCCCAAGAGCAGGGTTCATGGGGTGGACCGCAAGTGATCTGGTCTCGTACGAGGGCCGCCGGTTCAGCTCGTGCAGCGCGGAGACGCTGTCGGACCTGTTCTCACGGAGGTGAGCCATGAACGCAGGCGTGATCAAGTCCAAGTTCAAGAAAACTGATCTGGACAAAGCCATCAAGGAGTTCAAGGTGTCGGCATTGCCGGCGATCGCGCAACACAAGGGAGCGCGCTCGGCCTTCTTGCTAGTCAACCGCGAAACCGGCGAAGCGCTCTCGATCGGCCTTTATGACGACGAGGCTGCGGCAAAGGCCTTTGGGCCCAAGGCGGAGAAGGTCGCGGAGAAGCTCAAGAAGTACATGGAAAAGGCCGCGGTGAAGCGCGTGATCTACGAGGTCGCCGCGGGCACTCAGCAAGAGGCGAGGCAGGTCGTCGAGCGCGGCATGAAGGCCTTCAACGCCCACGACTTGGAGGCTATGGCCCGCGACTCGGCTCCTGACATCGAGTCCACGGCGCCGGGAGACATCAAGCTGAAGGGCCCGCAGGCGGCCAAGGAGTACAACCAGAAGTTCATCACGGCCTTCCCCGACGCACGAGTCGAGGCCACCAGAATCTTCACCGCGGGCAACACGGTGATCGTCGAAGGCATCTTCACCGGCACTCACGACGGCACCATGGAGACCCCGATGGGCGACGTCCCGGCGACGGGACGAAAGGTGCGCGGTGAGTTCATCGAGGTCATCGAAGTGGACCGCGGTCTCGTGAAGAGAGACCACCTGATCTACGACCAGGTCCAGCTGATGACCCAGCTCGGCCTGGCGCCGGCGGCTCCAAACCAGGCTGCTCACGCGAGCCAGGGGACCAGACCGACCCGCTAGAAGGATCTTCGGAGGTGAGGGGCCCGGGCCGCTCGGAGCCCGGGTTCCCATGAGGGATGAGGGGCGGTGTTAGAGTAATCTCAGATATGGAAACTCAAAAACTGGGCTTCGAAGACTTCAAGAACATCGTCGTCGAGCGACTAGGGTGCGAGCCCGAGCAGGTGACGATGGACGCCTCCTTCCAGGAAGACCTCAACGCGGACTCCCTAGACCTCGTCGAGCTGATCTACGCGTTCGAGGAGAACACCGGGTTGGAGATCCCTGACGAGGACGCGGAGAAGATCACGACCGTCGGGCAAGCGTGGGAGTACATCCAGGAGAAGGCCGCCTCATAGCACAGCCCCAGGCCGCACCCCTGGCCCAATCCCTTCAGCAGCTCCAACAAAAGATAGGTATCCACTTCCGCGATCCCGGCCTGTTGCTCGAAGCCATGACCCACAGCTCGTTCGCCAACGAGAGCCCGCATCTCTCGCCTCGCGACAACGAGCGCCTCGAGTATCTCGGCGACGCGGTCCTGCAGCTGATCACCGCCGAGTACCTCTACAAGCACCATCCCGGCGCAACCGAGGGCGAGCTGACGCAGACCCGTTCGGCGATGGTCAACACGAACACGCTGGCGCTGCTCGCCGAACAGCTCGACCTCGGCGGCTACCTCTACCTCGGCAAGGGCATCGCCAAGGGTGGCGGGCGCGGGCTGAAATCGCTTCTCGCCAATTCCTTCGAGGCGCTGCTCGGCGCGATCTTTCTCGACGCCGGTTACGACGCCGCGTATCACTACTACTTGAATCGCTATCGGTCCCTGCCGACACCGGCGAAGGACGAGAACTTCAAGGGCCGCCTCCAGCAGGTTGCCCAGGAGCGGTTCGGCGCGACCCCTTTCTATGACAGCGAGGGGGCCAAGGTCGGCACGCACCGCGAGTACACGTCGGTCGTCTTTGCCGGCGCCGAGCCCCTCGGCACGGGTCATGGCGCGAGCAAGCAGGAGGCGGAGCAGGACGCGGCGCGCGCCGCTTTGCAAAGCCTCGTTGGCGATGGCGCCGACCCGGTCTCGGCTCAGACAGCCGCATCGGCCCGAACGCCCAGGCCGCGAGCACGGCGGGCGCGGACGCCGCGAACCACGCCAGCCTCCAGCCCGCTAGCCGAACCCGAGCCTGCCCCGGCGGTGGCGGAGGTCGTCCCGCTCCCGCTTCCGGAGCGTGAGCCCGCGCCCGCCCTCGAAGTTGTGCACAGAGAGCCGCGCAGCCGCCAGTTCGGAGAACCCCTCGAATAGGACCTTTCCACAGGTTGTGCCCGGGGCTAAATCGACCCCTATATCTGCTACCTTGGTGACGATTTGTTCCTCCGCTCGCTGAGCCTCCTGGGCTTCAAGACCTTCGCCCGGGCGACAGAGATCCGATTTGAAGGCGGCGTGACGGCGATTGTCGGGCCGAACGGCTCCGGCAAGACCAACATCGTCGACGCGGTCAAATGGGTTCTCGGCTCGGGCCAGGCGCGTGACCTGCGCGGCAAAACGATGGCGGAGGTCATATACGTCGGCGGCGAGCGCCGCGCTCGCGCGGCCTTCGCCGAGGTCACGCTCGTCTTCGACAACACGGCTGGACGCCTGCCGGTCGACTATCACGAAGTCGCCATCAAGAGGCGTGTCGAGCGAGATGGCGAGAGCGATTACTTCCTCAACGGGTCACGGATCCGGCGCCGCGATCTCATCCACATGCTCGCCTCGACCGGTCTCACCGTGGACTCCTACGCGATCATCGGCCAGCACGACATCGAGGAGATCGTCACGTGCACCCCCGCGGAGCGCAGGCAGTTGCTCGAAGAGGCGGCGCAGGTGCGCGGCGTCAAGCAGCGCCGCCAGGAAGCGGTGCAGCGTTTGAGTGAGCTGGCCGCGAACTTGCTGCGACTGGAAGACCTGCGGTCTGAGATCGAGCCCCGCCTGGAGGTCCTGCGCGTGCAGGCCGCCGCGGCGCGCGAGGCCGCAGAGGCGACGGCTCGCCTCGAGCTGCTTCGGGGCAGCATCGTCTGGGAGGAGTGGCGAGAAGCACGCGATGCTCACCGCCGCGCGTCGTCTCAGGTGCAGGGTCTCGAGCGCCGATTGGTCGAAGCGCGGGAGCTCGCCCAGGCGGCCGAGACCGAGTTCCAGACCTGGCGCACCGAGATCCAGGCTGCCCAGGACCGCCGCCTCGCCCGTCAGCGCACGCTGGGTCGACTGCGGATGGAGGGGGCGGAGGCAGAGCACTCGCTGAGGCTCGCTCAGGAGCGCGCGCACAACGCCGCCGCCCTCGCCGAGGGCGCGCGCCGCGAGAACGCGGAAAACCGCTCCCACTTCGCTGCCGCCGAGGCTCTCCGCGGACAGCTCACCACCGAGCTGGAACAGGCGAGGCGCTCGCTCGAGAATGTTCCGGAAGCACCCGCAATCCCAGAGGCGCCCGATCCGGCGCAGATCCAGCAGGCTCGCCGCGGCGCGGAACAGGCCCGCCGCGCGCTGGCTGCCGGCTCTTCTACACTCGCGGCGCTGCGCACCCGCCGCGAGTTCCTCGAGGAGCAGTCGGTCCGCCTCGAAGCGATGACGCAGGCGGCGCAGGAGCTGCCCGCGGCGGAAGCACAGCTCGCGCAGGCCAGGAAGAATGCCGCCGCAGCCGAGTCCGCTGTCGTGATGGTCGCGCGGCTGGGTTCTGAGCTGGAAGGTCTTGACTCCCTTCGGCCCGAAGCGGCCCCCGGGCTCGTGCGGCTGTGCGACGTCGTGACTCCCAAACCCGGTTACGAGGCAGCGCTCTCCGCGGTTCTCGGGCCGCTTGTCGACGCGCTCGTCGCGCGTGATGAGGGCGCGGCCCGTGGCCCTAAGTCGGATCGCCAGCTCACCATCCTTTATCCGGCAGCCGCCTCGCAGGCACGCAGCGGCTCGTTGTTCGAGCATGTCGATTGCCACGACGGTTATGAGCAGGTCGCGCGCCGGCTGCTCGGTCACGTGGTGATGGGCGAGGACGTCACGGTGGAGGGCGTCTATCGAGAGCCTGGCCTGGTGAGGTCAGGTACCGATCCCAGGGTCGCGATCGACGTCAGGCGCCGCGAGCTTCGCGACCGGCTGGCCGGCCTCGAGCCACATGCAGCCCAGGCCGAAGAGGCAGCAAAGCGGCGCCAGGAAGCGGAGTCCACCCTTGCTGATTTGCAGTCGCGCGCCGCCGGTGCCGCCCGGTCGGGGGAGACGGCGCGGATGCTCGAGTCAGCGCGCGCCGCGGAGATCGCCGAATCGGAGAAGCTGCCGGAGCTCGAGCGCCTCGCGAATGCAGCTGACGAGCGCGCCGCCGCGACCTCCAAGGAGATCGAATCAAGCCTCGAGGCGATCGGCCAGAGCCGGGCCGCGGCGCACCATGCCGAGCTCGAACGGGCCCGGTGGCGGGACCGCATCGACGATCTCCGCCGGCAGCTCGCAGCGGTCGGCGAAGACCTGGTCCGCCTCGAAGCCGCAGCCGGGGCGCGCGCCACTCGCGTCGCCCAGGCTGAGGCAGCTGCACAGCTGGCCGCGGAGGCAATGCCCTCGCTGACCACCACCGCGGAAGCCGCGCGCGCACAGCTTGCTTCCGCCGAGCAGGAGTCGCCTGAAGACGAGGCCGAGATGGCTGAAGGCGCACGACGCCTGGTCGCCCTGGATGAGGCGCGCATCGATGCTCGGCTCAAGGCCGGAACGCTGGAAGGCAACCTCGAGCTGATCACTCGCGAGACCGAGCTGCTTCAGGCGCGCATGGAGGAGATCCGCACGCGCATGCCGGACGGCGTGGCGCCCGAGGAGATACCGGGCGGCAAGGGGCGCGAGCGCGAGATGCGCGCGCTGGAACGCCGCCTGGAAGAGATCGGCCCGACGAACGCGCTGGCCCACAGCGAGTGCCGTGAGCTCGAGGAGCGTTTCGCGACTCTGCGCACGCAGCTCGATGACATCGCAGCGGCGCGGGGCGACCTCGAGCAGCTGATCGGCAAGCTGCGCGAAGAAGAGGAGTCGCGGTACGAAGCCGTCTTCGGTGCGGTTGCCGCCAACTTCCACGAATACTTCTCCCAGCTCGCGCCGGGCGGACGGGCGACTCTCAAGCACGCTGAGGGCGACGACGGGCCGCGCTCAGGCGTCGAGATTCTGGTCCAGCCTCCGCGCAAGCGGCTGCAGAACGTGACGCTCCTTTCTAGCGGCGAGCGGTCGCTCGCCGCCCTTGCATTGGTGCTCGCGCTCGATGAGGTCAATCCGAGCCCGTTCACAATCCTCGACGAAGTCGACGCGGCCCTCGACGACGCCAACGTCGGCAGGTTCGGCGAGATGCTCGCGCAGCTGGGGTCCGAGCGCCAGTTCCTTGTTATCACGCACAACCACGTGACCATGTCGCATGCGTCGACGCTTTACGGCATTCACCTCGACGAGAGCGGCTCGTCGCACCTGGTTTCGGTCAGGCTCGAGGACATCCGCCACCCCAACGCTCGTGCCGCCTCCACGGCACACGCCAGCTAAGGCTCAACCCGCGAGCATCTGGAACCGCGTCAGCGGACGCACGCGCAGCGCGCTGGCGGCAGGCCTTCGCTCGCTCAAGCCCCCGCTTGCGGCGGGGTATTACGAGGAGCTGGAGGAGCTGCTGGTCGCGGCGGACCTTGGTCCAGCGATGGCAAGCCGCCTTACCGGCGGCGTGCGGACCCGCGCACCGCGGACGCGCGAGGAGGCCGCCGACGCGCTGGTGGCAGTAGCGCTCTCGGTGATGTCACAACGTCCGCGCGAGCTGTCATTCACCCCCCCGGCTCTCATGCTTTTCTACGGAATCAACGGCGCCGGCAAAACCACCTCGATCGGCAAGCTGGCTCACAAGCTCAAGCAGGAGGGACGAAAGCCCTTGATTGTGGCTGCCGACACGTATCGCGCCGCCGGCATCGAGCAGATGGCGGCGTGGGCAAAACGCGCCGGCGTAGATCACTTCGAAGGCAGGAGCGGCGCCGACTCGGCTTCAGTCGTGTTCGACGGCATTCATGCCGCGCGTAGCCGGGGCAGCGACGTCGTGCTGGTTGACACCGCGGGCCGCTTGCAGACGCAGAGAAACCTGCTCGAAGAGCTTGCCAAGATTGGACGCGTGGCCGCCAAGGCACTCGACGGCGGCGCCTATGAATCCCTCCTGGTGGTCGATGCGGTGCTCGGGCTCACGAGCCTGGTCCAGGCGCGAGAGTTCAACCGGGCGGTCCCCATGACAGGTTTGGTGCTGTCCAAGCTGGACAGCAGCGCCAAGGGGGGAGCCGTGATCGCCATCGAGTCTGAGCTCGGCGTCCCCGTGAAGCTTGCAGGAGTGGGGGAGGGGATCGACGACCTCGTGCAGTTCGAGCCCGAGGCATTCGTACGCTCACTCTTCGAGGCTTGACCCAGGATGCCTGTAGCCGACCCCCACTGTCACACGACCGCCTCGGACGGCATGGTCACGCCGGCCGAGCTGGTCGACGCCGCGCTCAAAGCTCATGTCGACCTGATCGCTGTA
>JALYSJ010000002.1 GCA_030854855.1 Candidatus Dormiibacterota bacterium | reverse complement strand
ATGGGGCTGGCGCTCGAGATCACCGACTGGCAGGACCTCGACGGCGACTACGAGATGGAGAAGAACCGTCTCCGGCTCCGCTACCAGGAGCTGCACGTCGTCAAGGAGTGGGACGGCGACCTCGAAGGATTCACCGCCCTGATCCTCCGCGAGGAGGCCAAGAAGCTGCCCATCCTCGACTCGACGATGCGCTTCATCGAGCACCTGCGCGACTACCGCGAGAAGCTCGCCGAGGCCGCCGTCCGCCGCTACGAGGCGACCGAACAGTGGATGGAGTGCCCGAAATGCGAGGCGGAGGTCCCGACCTCCAACGGCATCCACTGCCCCGAGTGCGGCGAAGACATGCGCGGCGGCGAATACGTGCGGGCGGTCCTCCACCTCGTCGACGACGCCGAAGGGCGAATCTATCGCGGCATCGACTCGCTGACGGTCCGGTCGGCCGGCTTTCCCGAGTACCGGGGCATGTCGCTCGACCGCATCCAGGGCTCGAACCTGTGGGTGAGCTTCCGGCGCTACGACGCGTTGCCCGACGAAGGCATCGTGCTGCCGACGGCGAGCGTGGAGATGTTCGAAGCGCAGCGGTCGGTCATCCGCCAGCTGCTGATCGGCAGCCCGCGCACGGGCGCGCTGGCTGCAGAGCTTGCGGACACCGGCTGGCTGGGCAGTCCGCCGCGCGTGCCGCTGGACGGCAAGAAGGCGCACCACCTTCCCGACCCGAACGAGGAGCAGGCCGAGGCCGTCGCCCGCGTGATGGGCATGCGACCGGGCCAGATGTACCTCATCCAGGGACCGCCGGGAACCGGCAAGACGACAGCCATCGTGGAATCGATCCGGCGCATCCTGGCGCGTAACCCCAACGCGTCGATTCTCATGTCCTCGCACTCCAACGACGCCGTCGACACCGGACAGGAGCGGCTGCTCGGCTTCTCGCACGTGCGGCAGGCGCGCATCGCCGAGCCGGGCAAGGTGCCACGCCGGCTGCGCCCGACGCTCGTCGAGAGCGACGACCTCGAGCCGTACAACCTGGTCGCCGGAACGTGCAACAGGCTCGCCATCGACTCGCGCTTGAGGTTCAAGGTGTTCGACTGGATGATCCTCGACGAGGCGAACAAGGTGCGCGCCAACGAGGCGCTGGCGCTGATGCCGCTGGCCAAGAGGTGGGTGATGATCGGCGACCTGAAGCAGCTGCCGCCGGTGATGGAGGAGGCCGCGTCGACCTTCAAGATCGAGCAGCCGCTGGACGAAATGGTGCGCGACGACAGCTTCTACGGCTGGATCTGGGACAGGGTCCCCGCGAGCTCGAAGATCATGCTGCCCCGCCAGTACCGCATGCGCGAGCCGATCGGCCGCGTGGTCTCCGACCTCTTCTACGATGGCAAGCTGAAGCACGAGGCGCCACACCCGCGAATGCCGCTGCCGTGGCCGTTCGACCGCGAGCTCGTATGGGTCGACACTGGCGCGCAGGACGAGTACCGCGACGCGCAGCGATCAGTCGCCAACGAGTTCGAGGTGGCCCTGTGCAAGGACATCACGTCGATCATCCGGCGACGCGTGCGCAAGGCGAAACTCGCCGTGATCGCGATGTACGCCTCGCAGGTGAACCGGCTGTCGTCGGCTTTGAAAGGCATCGTGCCGCCAGAGGACATCGAGTCGGTGGACGCGTTCGAGGGCCGCGAGTCGGATGCGGTCATCCTGTCGCTGGTCCGGTCGAACGACCGCGCCGCCATCGGCTTCCTCAACGACCCGAACCGGGTCAACGTGGCCGTCTCGCGGGCGAAGAAGCTGCTGGTCATCGTCGGCGACTCCAAGACCGTGATCGGGGGCGCGCCCGAGCTGTTCGGGCCGCTGTTCGAGCACTGCAAGCAGGAGGGGTTGGTCGCGGGCGTGGGCGCGGTGGTCACCGCCTGCCAGCGCGTCGGGATCCGCTCGCAGGTCCAGCGCCTGTCGCGGCCGCACCGGGGCGGGGGCGATCGCCGGAGCCGGCGGCGCCGGCGCGGTCAGCGGCCGGAAGAGGTCGGCGTCAACGGCGACGGCGGCAGCGCGGCGAACGGCTCCGAGCCCATACCCGAGTCCTCTCAGGAGGAGGCGCCGGCAATGGGCAATGGCGCGCCGCACCATGATGTGGCGCCGGTCGATTCGTCGACGAAGCTCGAATAGCTCTTAAGGGGGCTTAAGCTTCGCTCCCGTGAGCGACCAGTGCATCTTTTGCGAGATCCTCGCCGGGACCTCGCCCGCGAGCTTCACGTACCAGGACGACACCGTGGTCGCTTTCATGGACATCCAGCCGATCACGCGGGGTCACATGCTGGTGGTGTCTCGTGAGCACGCCGCTTTGATGGCGGAGGTTAACGAGACGGTCGCGATGCGAAGCTTCAGGGTCGCGCGCAGGCTGTCCTCGATCCTGCGCACCACGCTGGGCGCGGCGGGTGTGAACCTGTTCGTGGCCGACGGGGAGGCTGCGTTTCAGGACGTTCCCCACTTCCACGTGCACGTCATTCCGCGGTATCCGAAAGACGGGTTTGGGCTGACCTTCCCCGCGCGTTACACCGAGCCGCCGAGCCGGGCGGAGCTCGAGGTCACGGCGAACGCGATCCGGGCCGCCGTCGTCTGATTCTTCAGGCGGTGACGGTGACCTTCACCGACCACACCTGCACGTACATCGGGCACATCGAACCGGGCGGGCAGTGGGGGCTCGCGTAGGCGGAGAGCTCAGCCTGGCCCGGAGCCAGTGCTATGAAGGCAGCGAGCGTGGTGCCGCGCACCGCCGTCGCGGCAGGGTTCACGGTTGGGGCGAGGATCGACTCGTTGCTGGACCTGGGATGCGACCAGCTGTCCATCTTGTCGCCGGCTTTGAGCGCGACCTCCAGCTTCTGGCCCACGCGCACGGTGGCGGTCTTGTCGGTTTCTGTAACCACCGCCGCGAAGCCAAGGCCGGGGCCTTCGCGCGGACTCGGGCTCGGCTGTGAACCTGTCCCGTAGTCGTAGCTGCCGCAGGCGGAGAGGGCCAACGCCGCCGCGAGAGCGATCAGAAGGTTTCTCACTTCAGCTACGTAACGAACCTGGCGCGAGCCGCGTAACGGATTAGGTGGGTAACATCGGCAGCTTACGTGCGAAGGAAGTCTGAGATCCGGAATGTAATCCTCGGTTCGGTCGCGGCGATCTTGATCGCATCGTGCAGCAGCGGCGCTCCCGTTGCTGAAAAGTCGCCGACACCGATCACGGGGGGATTTGCGCAGGGCCTGATCGCTTTGGTGGCGGACCCAGGCCTGATCGTGCTCGACCCGGCCACGGGCAAGTCGACGATCCTGGCGCCGCTTCCGGGCGGTGGGGCGTTCCGCGTGGGCGGGCCGGTGTGGGGCCCTGCCCCAGGTCGAGCGTACCCGGTGGTGTATTTCACGATCCACGACGACCGGCCCGCCGAACGGCTGCGCACCGCGGGTGTCGTGCCGTACGACTGGTTGTTTCGCGTCGACCCCTTCACCGGCGTGATCGAGCCGCTCGCGGCCTCCATGGACTCACAGAGTGAGGGGCCGATCGGGCTCGTCGCGAATGCGCACTACCTGGCGCTGACGGTGGGGTGCTGCTCGAGCTATGAGGTCGATGCGCTGGACCTGACAAAGCCGCTGGGCCCGTTGAAGGTGCTTTCGAAGCCGCCGGACCAGGCGGCGTTCTTCACGGAAGGCGTGGCGCCGGGCCAGTCGGGATTGTTCGCGGTGCGAGCGTTCGGGACCGGCGCGTGGTACTGGCTCAACGCGGACGCGGGCGTCATCCATCCGTTTCCTTTGAAGCTGGGGCCTGACGACGGACCAAT
>JALYSJ010000112.1 GCA_030854855.1 Candidatus Dormiibacterota bacterium | reverse complement strand
GCGGCGGGCGTCATCAGGACGGGCGCGGAGCTGAAATTTGCGCTGACCACGCTGCGCACCGGCGCCGTGTCGCCGGCGGCTGCCGACGCTGCCGAGATGGGTTCGATTATCTGCGCCTCCGCCCTGGCTCGCACGCGGAGCATCGGGGCGCACCAGCGCAGCGACGAGCCGGCGGCGATCGCGGTTTAGAGCCGTCTCAGAGGCAGCCGTTCGCCGGGAAAGCCAACCCCTGGAAGACCTGCAGGATGGCCCCGCTGCGGCGGATCAAGTAGAGGCCTTTCTGCCCACCGATCCAGATGCCGTGCTTGTCCGCGACCCCGCCGTCAAAGCCCGACTGAAGGTCGTAGTGGGATACATGGTCTGCGCGGAATGGTCGGCCAGCTTGGTGGCACGGCCTGGGCCGTCCACAAGCCAATACTCCTCGCCGAAGTCTCCCGCCGACAGGTCCTGGTGCACAACCCGTACGAGCAGGGCCGGCGAACCGTCGAATGCGACCCACCTGACCGCGAATCCGGGTTTGTAGAACCAGGTCGTTGTCGCTCCTGTCTCATCCCGGCGATCAATCCGGTTGTTCGCGTAGTCCCCACTGATCGAAATTTGCGTGTAACAGGTGATCAAAGTCGGTCGAGAATTTCGGTTCCTTCCACCTGAACGGGTGGTGATGCGACGGGCGCGCGGGCCCGGCGTTCGCTGGGCGGCTTAACCGACCGGCTAACTCAGCGCTTCAGTGCGCGGTATGTCTCGACCTCTCCCGCGATGGCAATGACGGAGCCGATCCCGAACGTCATCGCTCCAATGACGAGAAGCGCCGCGCCCAGGGGAACAAACCGGGCTGTCATGGCCAGGCCGACAGACAGGACTCCGACGGATAAGACCAGCACTGCGTAAGTCCGGAATCCCCGGCGACTGGCGGCGAAACCTGGTGCCAGCTCTCCAAGCGCTCGCGACGTCACCCGGCGGATGACGACGTCGGCCGCGCCGAAAAGATTCAGCAGCATGACGAGCCCCGCCACAACGAGCAGGAGGCCGAACGCCAGCACTACATTCACGTGCTCAATTCTCGCGCTTGGCGGAGCGCCTCTAGCATTGCAGCGTGCCCACGACCCAGGACCGAGTTCGGAACTTCTGCATCATCGCCCACATCGACCACGGCAAGTCCACGCTTGCCGACCGGCTGCTCGAGTACACGGGCTCGATCAGCAAGCGCGACATGCAGGCGCAGGTTCTCGACTCGATGGACCTCGAACGAGAGCGCGGGATCACCATCAAGCTCCAGGCCGTGCGTATGACGTATCCCGCCAAGGACGGCAAGACGTATGAGCTGAACCTCATTGATACGCCCGGGCATGTCGACTTTGCCTACGAGGTTTCGAGGTCGCTCGCCGCTTGCGAAGGAGCCATCTTGGTCGTCGACGCGGCGCAGGGTATCGAAGCGCAAACACTCGCCAACCTCTATCAAGCTGTGGAGGCGAGGCTGACGATCATCCCCGTGGTGAACAAGATCGACCTTGACGCGGCGCAGCCCGAAATGGTCGCGGAAGAGATCTCAGACGTCACCGGCATCCCGCGAGACCAGGTCATCTTCGCTTCCGCGAAACAGGGCATCGGCACCGAAGAGATCCTCGAGGCGGTGATTGCCAGGGTGCCGCCTCCACGCGGCGATCCGTCCAAGCCGTTGCGCGCGCTCATCTTCGACTCGTACTACGACATCTATCGCGGCGTCGTCACCTACGTGCGCGTCGTCGACGGCGAGATCATCCCCGACACGAAGATCCGGATGATCAACACCGGCTCAGTCCACGAGGTCAACGAAGTGGGATGGTTCGCGCCAGCGCCGCGTCCCGCCGAGAAGCTGACCGCCGGCGAGGTGGGATATGTGATTGCCGCGATCAAGAACGTGGTGGATGCGCGCGTGGGCGACACGATCACTACCGCCGAACGCGGCGCGACCGAGCCGCTGCCGGGCTACCGGCTTGTCAAGCCGATGGTCTTCGCCGGGCTCTTTCCAACCGACTCAGAACAGTTCCCAGACCTGAAGGAGGCGCTGGAAAAGCTTCAGCTCAACGACGCCGCGCTGTCCTACGAGCCGGAGAACTCGGCCGCGCTGGGCTTCGGCTTTCGCTGCGGATTCCTCGGGCTGCTGCACCTGGAGATCGTCCAAGAGCGACTCGAGCGCGAGTTCCAGCTCGAACTGATCACGACCGCCCCGACCGTCGAGTACCAGGTGAGGCTGAAGCGTGGAGAGGTGGTCGCGGTCGACAACCCGGCGATGCTGCCTGATCCGACCATGATCGAGTCCGTCTCGGAGCCTTATGTGAAGCTCTCGATCATCGTGCCGTCTGGCTTTGTCGGCCCGATGATGGAGTTGTGCCAGGACCGCCGAGGAGCCTTCAAGCATCTCGAGCACCGTCCCGGCGATCGGGTCGTCCTCGAATATGAGATTCCGCTGGGGGAGATCATCCACGACTTCTACGATCAGCTGAAGTCGCGCTCCAAGGGCTATGCCTCGATGGACTACGAGATCATCGGTTTTCGCGAGGGCGACTTGGTCAAGCTCGACGTGCTGGTGGCAGGCGAACCTGTCGATGCGCTATCGCTCATCACGCATCGCAGCAAGGCGCAGGTGCAAGGTCGCAAACTTGTGGAGAAGCTCAAGGAGATCATTCCCAGGCAGATGTTCGAGGTGCCGCTGCAAGCGGCCATCGGGGGCAAGGTTGTGGCCCGCGAGACGATTCCGGCGATGAGAAAGGACGTGCTCGCGAAGTGTTACGGCGGCGACATCACGCGCAAACGCAAGCTGTTGGAAAAGCAGAAGGAAGGCAAGCGCCGGATGAAGCGGGTCGGCTCGATCGAGATTCCCCAAGAGGCGTTCATGGCGGTGCTGAAGCTTGACTAGAGCGATGCGAATCGTGGCGCTGTTTGTGTTGGTGGTGCTGGTCGCAAGCGCTTGCGCTCGCTCGGCGTCATCGACCAGCGCTGTCCGCGCTACGCCCATCGATCTCTATGGCGCCAACCCGAGCCTTGCCCACGTCCAATCACTGCTCGGCGACAGCAATTGGTGGCCCGGTCCGCCGTCGTTCGGAGTGCGGCCACTGGATTCGGCTTCGATGTCCTTCAGAGAGAAGTTCCATGTCATCACGCGGTTCGCCCACATCGGCACCGCGGAGACGTTGGACATCTCCTACGCCATCTGGGACGCGGGCTCATCGGCGACGACGACGATGAATAACCTTCAGGCCTCCTTTGGCACCCCAGCCAGCGGCCAGAAGGTTGGTGACCAGGTCCTCTACTACGGCACGCAGGGACCTGGCGCAGCCCCCTACGGAACGTTGACGTTCGTCCGCGTCGGACAGATCGTGACCACAATCTCTCTGAACTTGAAAGATGCGTACCCCAAGGTCGGGCTGCTGGGGCGGATCGCGACCAAGGTCACTTCGAGGCTGAAAGGCGTGCTCGCCGGCAAAGTGCACGTGAGTCCGCTCCCTGGCGCCGATGTGTCGCTGCTGCCGCCGCCAGGCCCAGACATGACACTTCTCGCCTCGGTCAGGCTTCCCATTGAGGCTGTCGTCGTCATGTTCGGATTTGCCTCGCCTGAGGCGCTTGCGGGGATCCTGAAAACGACCGGAGTCGAGAGCATCGTGTTCGGCGACTACGCGCTGAACAGCGACACGCACATGGAGGTCCGCGCCGCCGTGCTCAACTTCCTCACGGCCTCCCAAGCCAACACATGGGCCGACGCGCTGCGGGGAGCCCACAGCGTCGACCCCAACGGTATCTCGACTTTCTTCGACGGCTCCACCGGCCAATATTTCAGCCTGGTAGCGGTGGGCTCGAAGAGCGCAGTCCTCGTGTGCCGGTCAACTGCGGCAACCGAGGCGGCGTCGCGCTCGTGCGAGCTGCCGCTGTCACGGACTGGCCCCGCCTGGCAGCTCAGCCTCGGCGGCTAGAGGCTCGCCTTGCCTGGAACCACTCCCATTGCTTTGTCAGACCTTCGCGCAGCGAAACGCGGGGCTCCCATCCAAGTCGCTCCCTGGCGAGATTGATCGAGGCGCCTGTATGCCTCGGATCGCCCGGCGCCTCAGGCAGGTTCTTCCTCTTCGCCTGAATCTTGCTGATGTCTTCGAGCGTCGCGAGCACGCGGTTGATGGTGACCCGGCTGCCACCCCCGAGGTTGAACACCTGACCGACGACATCCGCGGTCGCCGCCTTGATCGTGCCTTCGACTGCGTCCGATACATAGGTGAACTCGCGCGTCTGCTCGCCGTCGCCGAACACCTGGATCGCCTCGCCTGTGGCGAGCGCTTGCATAAATCGCGCAAACGCCATGTCGGGGCGCTGGCGCGGACCGTACACAGTGAAGTACCGAACGGATACGACAGGAAGGCCGAAGTTCTTCGTGTACAGGAGGGTCAGGTGCTCGGCCGCGAGCTTCGTCACGCCATAGGGTGAAACAGGACGGGGAAGAGCGGACTCCTTGGTGGGAAACATCTCGGCATCGCCGTAGACCGAGGAGCTGCCCGCGAAGACCAGCCGGTCGACGGGCGTCTCCTTCAAGCACTCGAGAAGGCGCTGCGTGGCGAGGACGTTGTCGCGCAGGTAGCCGTCGAACTGCTCGCCCCAGCTTGGACGGACGCCGGGCCGGCCCGCCAGGTGGTAGACCACTTGCGCGCCGCGCAGCACGCGGCGGAGATCGGCGTCGACGAGGTCGAGCTCTTCGAAAGTGAAGTTCGCATGAGCCCTCGAGTCTTCGAGGTTCTGTTCCTTGCGCGCCCGGTCGTAGTAGTCGGTGAAGCTGTCGATGCCCACGACCTGGTGCCCGAGCGCAAGCAGCCGCTCGCACAGATGCGAGCCGATGAAGCCGGCGGCGCCGGTCACCACCACTCGTTGCGACTCGGAGGTCATCGCTGACAGAGTGCGGGTCCATGACTCCCATTTGCAACCGCTGCCTATCCTGTGATCAGTGAATCGATTCGAGACCTGGCTCGCCGGTGTTGACGCCGGACTTGCAGTCAAGGAGTTTCCCGCGGGCGCGCGCACGGCCACGGATGCGGCCCGCGCCGTCGGCTGCGACGTGGGTCAGATCGTCAAGTCGCTGGTCTTCGTCGCCGCGGGTCGGCCGGTGGTGGCGCTCGTCAGCGGCGCCAACCGCCTCGACGAGAAGCGGCTTGCCGCGGTTGCCGGCGAGCCGGTGCTGAAGGCTGACGCCGAGACCGCGCGCAGCGCGACCGGCTATGCGATTGGTGGCGTTCCGCCCTTCGGGCACGCGACCGAGATCCCCGTGTTCATGGACCGGGACCTGCTCGGCTACGAGGTGGTGTGGGCCGCCGCCGGCCGGCCTGACTCGGTCTTCGAGATCGCGCCGGATCGCCTGCGCGAGCTGAGCGGGGCGGCGGTCGCGGACCTGAAGGTTGACTCGTGATGAGCGTATGAAGCCGATCAGGAACCTCTATCTGCACATCCCCTTCTGCAAGCACAAATGCGGCTACTGCGACTTCAATGCATACGCGGGCATGGACCGGCTGATGCCGGATTACGTCGGCGCGCTCGAAAGCGAGCTTGCTGCGGCGCGGGAGCGCTACTCGTTTGAGGCGCTGGAGACGGTCTACCTCGGCGGCGGCACACCCAGCCTGTTGCCTGCCGCACTCGCATCACGCCTCCTTGAATTCGTCCGGGCGAACTTCGAGGTCGCGCCCGGCGCCGAGATCACGCTCGAGGCCAACCCCGCCAGCACCGATGAGGCAAAGCTCGCCGCCTGGATGGAAGGCGGTGTGAATCGCATGAGCCTGGGCGTGCAAGGGTTTGACGGGCGCGCGCTGGCTGTGCTCGAACGCAAGACGGACGCCGCCCAGGCGACACGCGCATTCGACCTGGCGAGGTCGATGGGAATGCGCAACATCAGCATCGACCTGATCTATGCGGTTCCGTTCCAGAGTCTCGGCTCCTGGATGGAGACGCTGCGCCGCGGGCTGGCGCTGGGGCCGGACCACATCTCGACCTATTGTTTGACGTTCGAGGAAGGCACGCTTTTGTGGCGCCGTCGCGCCGAAGGACGGGTGCCCGAGGTCGAATCCGACCTCCAGTGGGACCAGATGGATGCGGCCTGCGTGGAGCTGCAACGCGCGGGTTTTCGGCGCTACGAGGTCTCGAGCTGGGCCCGTCCTGGCTTCGAATCCAGGCACAACCAGGCTTACTGGCAATGCCGGCCGGTGTACGGGGCCGGCGCCGGTGCTCATTCGTACGCCACCGACGGGCAGACAGCTCGCAGGTGGTGGAATGTCGCCCGGCCCCGCGATTACATCGCCGCGAGTCCCGAGCCGGAAGTGGATGGGGAGGACCTCCCCGCGCGCAAGACTGCCGCCGAGTGGCTGATGCTCGGCCTGCGGACCGAAGAAGGGATGGCGCCCCCGGCCGGGTTCGAGCTCGAGCTCGCCGGGCTCATGGCCGGCGGGCTCATCGAACAGGTGGACGGCCGGATCGTCCCGACCCGGCGGGGGATGGACCTTCACAACCAGATCGCGCTCGCGGTACTGTAGCTAGCACTCTGCCGAAAGAGCGCCCTGCGCGCGCCCGGCCCTGGCAGAGTGCAGAAAATCATGGAAAACAGGAAACAGGCGATCCTCCGGGCGGTGGTGCAGGAATTCACGACGAGCGCTGTGCCTGTCGGTTCCCAGGCTTTGCAAAGCCGCTACTTCGTCAATCTTTCGTCGGCGACGATTCGGAGCGAGCTGGCGGAGCTTGCTGATCTCGGCTACCTGACCCAGCCGCACACGTCGGCGGGCCGCGTGCCGACGGACTCCGGCTATCGCTACTTCGTCGACTTCCTCATGGACCTCGAGAGGATTCCTGAACACGTCGAGTCCTACATCGAGCACGAGCTGCGCCAGGCGCCGGCGGACGTCCAGGGCATGGTGGAGAAAGTGGCGATGACCGTCGCGGCCGTCACCCAGAACGCCTCGGTCGCCAGCGCCCCGCAAGGCACCCAGGCCCGGATCAAGCACCTGGATCTCGTTTCGCTCGAGCCGACTGAGGTGCTTTTGATCCTGCTGCTGGAGGGGAACCTGCTGCGGCAGCAGGTGGTCAACGTCGCGCAGGAGGCGACCCAGGTCGAGCTCACCACGCTCGCGGCGCAATTCAACTCGACGCTGTCAGGCAAGGGCAGCGAGGAGGTCCGCCACCATTACGACAGCGCCGCGCTAGGGCTCGACAAAGAGCTTTTGGGACGGGTCGTTACGGTGCTCGACATTTACGAGAAGGGCTCCGAGAGCCTTGTCGTCCACGATGGCGTACGCAACCTGCTGCGCCAGCCGGAGTTTGCCGAATCGTCACGCCTTCACCAGGTGCTCGAGGTGCTCGAGGAGACTCGCTACCTCACGCTGCTGCTCCGCCAGCTGATCGGCGAGTCGGACCTCCAGATAGTGATCGGGTCGGAAAACGCCTCGAGCCAGCTGCAGGGATGCGCTGTGGTGCTGACGACCTACGGGCCATCCAACCGGTTGAAGGGGGTGCTTGGCGTGATCGGGCCGACGCGCATGGCGTACAGCCAGACTGTCGCCCGCCTGCAGGCAGTCGCCAGGGGCGCGAGCGATCGCATGGCAGAGCTCGGAGTTTGATCACACCTCACATCGCGGTATCTAGCAACTGATGACCACGCGAAAGATCACGCACGACCCTCATGAGCCTGAGCGGCGGAGCGAAACGGTCGACTCGCCGGCATCTCGAGAGATCTCGTTGCAGGAATCCAAATTAGAAGCCAAAATTGCCGAGCTCGAATCCGCTTTGGCCGAGTCGAAAGATCGCCATCTGCGACTGGCCGCGGATTTCGACAACTTCAAAAAGCGAACCCGCCAGGGACAGCTCGAGACCATCCAGCACGCTTCGGCAGACCTGATCGCCCGACTCCTGCCCGCGCTCGACGACCTGCACAAGGCACTCGACCACAAGTCGGCAGGCGTCGACGAGGCATGGGTCAAAGGCCTGGAGCTCAGCGTCCGCAAGCTCGAGGAAGCCCTCGGTGCGCACGGCCTGGAACCGATCCAATCCGTCGGTGAGAGCTTCGATCCAAAGCTGCACGAGGCGATCGGGTATGAGGAATCTGCCGAGCACCCAGAGGACACCGTGACCTCAGAGCTCCGGCGCGGATACCGGATCCGAGATCGGGTCGTCAGGCCGGCGCTGGTGAAGCTCGCACGCCCACCCGCGCTGCCGGCATCCGACGGCGAAAATACAAACAACTAAGTAGATAGTTGGCCGTCAAGCGCGACTACTACGAAGTCCTGGGCGTGGCCCGGCGGTGCTCCGCTGAGGACCTGAAGCGTGCTTTCCGGAAGATCGCTATGGATTCCCACCCCGATCGGAATCCTGACGATGCCGTCGCTTCTGCCCGGTTCAAGGAAGCCAGCGAGGCGTACTCGGTGCTGTCCGATCCAGAACGGCGGAGGACCTACGACATGTTCGGTCATGCCGCCGTGGCGTCGGGCGGCGGACCAAGCGTCGACTTCTCCGACATGCCGTTCGGGGACATCTTCGAGACATTCTTCGGCGGCGGTTTCGGCGGCCGCGCGCGACGCGAACGGTCCAACCGCGGCGATGACCTCCGTTACGAACTGACGATCACATTCGACGAGGCGTTCACCGGCGTCGAAAAGCAGATCGATGTAGCGAGACTTGCGACCTGCGATCGGTGCTCAGGGAGCGGCGCCGAGCCTGGCACCGGCGAAGAGACATGTCCTGGGTGCCGCGGGTCGGGCCAGGTCCGGCGGCAGGCCCAATCCATCTTCGGCCAGGTCGTCACCACGGCGGCGTGTCCCACGTGCGGCGGCGCCGGGCGGCTGCTCAAGAACCCCTGCGTGGAGTGCCGGGGGCAAGGGCGCGTGCAAAACGCAAGGCGACTCGCTGTGCGGATTCCTGCCGGGGTCGATACGGGATCCCAGATCCGCATCAGCGGCGAGGGGGAGTCCGGGCTGCGCGGCGGCCAGCCGGGAGACCTCTACGTCGTCCTGCGCGTCAAGGCTCACCCGCACCTCGCCCGGCACGAGCAGGACACCGTCTACGAGCTGCGCATCAACATGGTCCAGGCGGCCCTTGGCGACCGGATCGAGATCCCGACGCTCGAAGGGACTGTCGAGATCGCCATCCCGGGCGGAACTCAGAACGGCCAGTCGTTCCGCCTCGCGGGCAAAGGCATGCCGGACGTCCGGGGCGGGCGTCGCGGCGACCAGTACGTAGTGGTGCAGGTGGTCATCCCCAAGGACATGACGCCAGAGCAGAAGGCGTTGCTACGGAAGGTGGGGGGCCTCACCGGCAGGCCGGAGAAGGTTTCCAAAGGTTTCTTTGAGAAGCTTCGAGACGCGATCAGCCTGGATTGACGGCGCTCTCCCAAGCAGCTTCCAAGGTTTCGGCCTTAAGCTGGCATAACTTCCGCGTTTGTTGGGTAGTTATTACGTTGAGCCGGTTGATTTGAGCCGTGTATAAGAAGGATTAGTGTGGCAAAGACGATCGATCTGGAGTTGACCCGGGCCGAAGTGGAGGTCTTGGAGCTGGAAGCCCGGCTCCGAGTTGTACCAATGAACGACACCCAGCTTTCCGACGCCCTCAAGACCGCTCTCGCGGCCAAGAAGGACCGCCTGGTCAAGCTGCGGACGCTGCACGCCGCGGCGGGCCGAGCCGCGAGCACGGACAAGGACGCAGACGGCAAGACCAACCCGCTCCACGCCCAGCGCCGGCCGCTCCTGAAGCGGACGGTGCCCCAGCGCCCGCAGGCCAAATCCGGAAAGTAATCCGGGGGTAGGCCGGGTCTCCTAGCTCGCTCGAACGGGCCTAGCGCACCGAATCGCTGGTTCGTTCGTTATCGTGATCGAATTGTCCAGCGATCCGAAGCCGTCCCAGCCTATGTCCAGCGCCACCGCGGGCCCGGTTTCCTCGGCCCCAGACACGGTCGCGGGGTGGGCTAACGAGGGTCGCCGGCTGCAGCGGTGGGCACGGCTACTCCCTGTGCTCACAGGGGTCGCCGCCACCCTGATCCTGGCCTCCATCGGCTTCCGCCTGTGGCTGGCGGACGTCGGCGCCACCGAGCTGGTGGCCTGGGGGGCTGCCCTGTTCCTCCTGGCGGGACTGGCGTACCTCAGCCAGCACGCCCTCGATCGCAACCTGGCACGCCAGGCGGAGCGCCAGGCGTCGCTTCTGCGGGCGATCAGCGACATCGGCGAGGGGCTCGTGATCACCGAGAACGGACGGCATGTCGCTTCCAACGCCGCCTACCAGGCTCTGACCGGCTACGACGCCACTGAGCTGAGCGGCTTCGCGTCGCTGATCGAGCTGGCCCCGCCGGAGGAGCGCCAGGCGCTGGCCGACCAGCTCGCAAGCCGTCTGCAGGGTGGCGACGTACCTCTGCGCTACGAATCGGCGCTGATCACCAAGGACGGACGCCGCATCCAGATCGAAACCGCGATTCGCCGGCTCGCCACCGAAGGCAAGCACCGGCTGCTCGCCCTGGTGCACGACATCAGCGAGCGGCATCGTATGGAAGAGGCCGAGCGCGAGAGCGAGACCAGGTTCCGGACTCTGTTCGAGCAGGCCCAAGCGGGCATGGCCTTCGCGAGCCTTGACGGCCACATCACGACAGTGAACCCCGCCTTCTGCCAGCTGGTGGGTTACAGCGATGAGGAGCTGCGCAAGCTGTCGCTAGTCGACATCACACACGCGGAAGACGTTCCAACTCTCCAGGACGCGATGTTTCGCATGCTCGCGGAAAAGGATGAGGGGACGCGGATCGAGAGCCGCTATACCCGCAAGGACGGCGAACCGGTCTGGGTCGATGTCACCACCCGGCTTGTGCGCGGTCCTGATACCAAGCCGCTCTACCTCCAGACCGTTGTGGTCGACATTCGCGACCGCAAGCGAGCCGAGGTCCTGCAGGCCGCCCGATTCGCCGTCACGCAGGCCCTGGTCACGTCGCCTGGCTGGGAGAAAGCGGCGCCGGGCGTCCTCCAGGGGCTGTGCCGGACGCTCGACTGGGAGCTTGCCGAGTACTGGGAGGTCGATGTCGAACGCGAGGCGATGCACTTCGTCACCGCGTGGAAGCGTCCGGGTCGGGACACCTCCAGCTACGAAGCGACGGCGGCTGAGACGAGCTACCGCCGCGGCGAGGGTCTGGCCGGCCGGGTATGGGAAACGGGCTCGCCGGTGAAAGTGCCTGATGTCGCCACCGATGAGTCGCCGCGCTCGGCCGCCGCAGTCGCCGCGGGCCTCAAAGGGATCGTCGGGTTCCCGGTGCGCAGCGGACGCCGTGTGGTCGGGATGATCGCCCTTCACACTTGGGCCCCCCGCGATCTGGACGAAGGTTTGCTCGCGGTCATGAACGACGTCGGTTCGCAGATCGGAGAGTTCGTCGAGCGCAAGCGCGCCGAGGTCGCGCTGCAGGAGAGCGAGAAGCGGATGCGCTCGGTCCTGGACAACGTCTCGGACGGCCTGGCCACGATCGAGCAAACCGGAATCATCGAGTCCGCTAACCCAGCTGTTGTCAAGCTGTTCGGCTATTCGGAACAGGACCTGGTGGGTCAGCAGGCAGACGTTCTGATCGCGACCACTCATCGCAGCGCATTCATCAACTACCTGGAGCGCCGGCTAAAGCTCGACATCCCGGTCAGCGGGGCGCACGAGACCATGGGCAAGCGCAAGAACGGCAGCCTATTTCCCCTCGAGTTTGTCGTCAGCTCGATGCAGATCGGTTCGCGACACCTGTTCATCGCCACGCTGCGCGACATCTCCGAGCGAAAGGCGCATACAGATGCCCTCGAATATCAGGCTCTGCACGACGCGCTGACAGGCCTCCCGAATCGCAGCCTGTTCGGCGACCGCCTCCGCCAGGCTCTGCTGGCCGCGCGCCGCAATCAGAAGATGTTCGGCGTCCTGCTGCTCGACCTCGATCGCTTCAAAGACATCAACGACGCGCTTGGACACGACCGAGGTGACAGCCTCTTGCAGGAGGTCACGGCGCGACTGCGCGGCGTGCTCCGGGCAACGGACACGATTGCCAGGCTGGGCGGCGACGAATTCGCGGTGCTGACCATCGACGCCAAGCACCCCGACGACGTCGTGTCCACCGCGCGCAAGATCCTTGCCGCCCTCGAAGGACCGTTCGCGATCGCCGACCAGATGGTCGAGACCGGTGCATCGATCGGCATCGCGATGTATCCCGTCCATGGCGACGACCCCAGCACGCTGCTGCGTCGCGCGGACGTCGCGATGTACGTGGCGAAGCGCTCGGGCGGCGGTTACGCGGTGTACGCGCCGGAGCAGGAAGCGCAGACGCTGCGCCGCTCGGGGCTGGCCGGCGAGCTGCGACGATCGATCCCTCAGGGCGAGCTCGTGCTGCATTACCAACCGCAGGTCACGCTCGCCACCGGCGCGATCCATTCGGTGGAGGCCCTGGTGCGCTGGAATCATCCCCGCGAAGGTCTGATGCCTCCTGACCGATTCATTCCGATGGCCGAGGAGACCGGCATCATCCATCCGCTCACGGCGTGGGTCATCGATTCAGCGCTCGCGCAGCTCGTCAAATGGCTCGAGGAGGGCTTGGACGTCACAGTGTCGCTCAACGTGTCGCCGCGCAACATCGAGGACCACTCGCTGGAGGAGATGGTTGCGCGCGCCCTCAGCACTTTCAAGGTGGAGCCCCAACGCCTCACGCTCGAAATCACGGAGGGGGTGGCGATGGCCGCGGCCGCCGCGAAGGCGCTGCACCGGCTCAACGAGATGGGCGTGCGGCTGGCGCTCGATGACTTCGGGACGGGCTACTCATCGCTGCTGTACCTCATGCGCCTGCCGGTGAACGAGATCAAGATCGACCGCTCATTTGTGTCCGCGCTCGCCTCAGATCCGGACTCGGGCGCGATAGTGCGCTCTGCCGTCGGGCTGGGCCACAACCTGGGGCTGCGCGTGGTCGCGGAAGGATTGCAGGACCGCGCCGCGGAAGCCGTGCTGATCGAGGCGGGTTGCGACGCGGCGCAGGGATTTCTTGTCGGCCGGCCGACCGCCGAGCGCGAAACGACCGCGCTCCTGCTCGCTCACTCAGGTCTCGCCAAACAACTCGATTGAGTTAAGCGAAAGTTTTGAGGGCGATTGTGCTCGGGGCCGCGGGCCAGCTCGGGTCGGAGTTGACGCGGCTGATCGGCGACGACTCCGCGGTTACCCACGATGCTGTATCCGTCACTGATGAGCGCGCCCTCGACGCTCTGCTGAAGGCGCGACGTCCGGCGGTGGTGTTCAACTGCGCCGCCTACAACGCCGTCGACCGGGCCGAGACTGAAAGCGACCTCGCGTTCGCGGTCAACGCTGATGGCCCCGCCAACGTCGCCATGGTGTGCGCGCGCCACGGCATCCGCCTCGTCCATTTCTCGACCAACTTCGTCTTCAACGGAGCGCTTCGGCGCCCATACGTCGAGGTGGACGCGGCGGCCCCGCTCAGCGTCTACGGAGCATCCAAGCTCAAAGGAGAGCAGAGGGTCCTCGACCTACTGCCGGAGGCGCTCGTGATCAGAACCTCGGCCGTTTTTGGCGATGTCGGCCCGGCGATCAAGGGAGGCAGCTTTCCCGAACGGATCGTGGCCCGCGCCACGCAAGGCGGGCCGCTGCGAGTGGTGTCCGACCAGAAGGTCAACCCGACCTACGCGGGCGACCTGGCACCGGAGGCGATCGAGCTTGCGGAAGGTCAGTTGCATGGAGTTGTCCACCTTGTCGCCGCGGGCTGCGCCGGCTGGGATGAGTTCGCCCGTGCGGCTCTCATGGAGTGTGAGGTGCCGGCGGAGCTGGAACCGGTGCTTTCCGCTGAGCTGGGTTCGGCGGCAGCACGACCGCTCAATGGATGCCTGGAGTCGACCAGGGTGGCGCCGCTGCGGCCATGGCGGGAGGGTCTGCACGCCTGGGCGCTCAAACGCGCCAAGGCATAAAAAAGGCTCGGGCCGGGCGATTTCTCGACACCGGCTCCGAGCTTGGCTGCGGGGGGTGAGGATCTAAGTGATGATGATGACCCCGAATGAACTTTTCTCGGGCCCCTTTTGAGGGTCCAGGCGTGTAGGCGCGCCTCTTAAGAGCTTAGGCGCGAAACGGCGCGGAATCGGGGAGCAGGACGCTCGATCTCTGCACTTTTTTGACGACGAATCGACTAGGCCACTCGAAAAATCTGAGCAAAGGCATTGCGTAAGCGATCGCCAACTGCCCAAGATGCGTTGGTTCCAGCAAACGACTTGCACACTTTGATCACTTCGAACGATTTAGCAACTCGCCTTGGCGTGAGCCGGGCGACCGTTCTCCGTGCCGTGGCGAAAGGGTTGCTGCGGCCTGCAGTGGTCACTCCTGGGGGCCATCGCCGCTTCCAACCGGAGGACATCGAAGGTCTGACAACCTTGCGAAAGGGTCGGGAAAGGCAAACGGACCTCGTCGGCTCGAGGGAGGCTGCGCGCCTCCTCGGCGTGAGCCAGCAGACGGTCAACCGGGCCGTCCGCGAAGGCCGGCTGCGCCCAGCCGCTGTCACCCCTGGCGGCCATCGGCGCTTTTCCAGCGCCGAGCTGTTCGACTTGCTCCGCGACGCGGCCTATGCCGGGACGGTGCCCTGATGGCTGGGTCCAACCACGAGTCGCCACGGCACCAGGCTGACCGCGGCCAGCTTGTCTGGAGCGTCGCCTCAGCGCTGGATTCTCGGCTCGGCGCCGTCTGACGAGCTTGAGGTGATGGCTTGAATCGCTGGCTACGGCTCGCACTGCAGACGGCCATCGGGCTGTTGCTGCTGTGGTTGTGGCTGCGCACCGTCTCCCTGACCGAAGTCATGAGCCACGCGCGAGTGCACAGCTGGTGGCCGGTGGTTCTGATGATGGCGCTCTTCCTGCTGACCAGCGTGATCAGGGCTCGCCGATGGTTGCTTCTGCTGCGCCCGCTTGCGCCGGTGGGGATGGTCAGGGCATTCGCGATGAACGCCGCGGGCGGCCTCCTCAACTATGTGCTTCCCATCCGCTCCGGCGACGCGGCGCGGGCGTGGTGGTTGTGGCGGCGTCATCGCGTGCCGGCGGGATCCGCCCTGGCGACGATCGTGATCGACAAGGCCTGCGACCTTGCCGCGGTGGCCGTGGTCCTGGCGCTTCTCGAGGTGCTGGCGCTGAGTGGGATCGTGAACACTCCGCGCGGTCTGCTCGGCGCTGCCGCCCTTGCGGTCGCGCTGCTCGCGGCGGTGCTTGGGACGGCGCTTCTCGGCCCGCGGATCGCGCGCTCGTGGCTGGCGCAGCGACTACTTCCAGCGCGATTTGCCACCGCCATCGCGGGTCAGGCATTTGCCTTCCGGGCCGGCGCTCGCGGTCTATTGACTCTAGCTCTTGCGGGCCGCCTCGCCGCCCTGACCGTGCTCGCGCTGGTGATCGACGCCTTCAACTTCACGCTGCTCTTCGCGTCGGTTGGGATTTCGGTGCCCGTTTTTAAAGCGATGGCCGCATATCCTGCACTGCTGCTGAGCTTTGCTGTGCCCGCCGGTCCTGGGTATGTCGGCAACCTGGAGGTGGCGGGCTCGCTTGTGCTCGGCGGTGGCCTCGGGCTTGCCTCAGCCGTTGCCGCCGGCGCCATCGTCCTGTATCACGCGATCACCGCCGGCAACGCACTGGTCATCGGGCTCCTGGGCTTCCTGCTCGTCGGCGGCCGGCGCCGAGCTCGCGCCGGCGGAGCGCGGCGGATCGCCGTCTTCCACTGCGGCTTCACCTACTCGGGCGGCGGCGAGCGGATCGTCATCGAGGAAGTCCTGGGGTTGCGGCGGCGCGGTTACGAGGTCGAGTGCTATGCACCGACCGTCGACCAGTCACGCTGCTACCCGGACTTGATCGGCGATGTTGGAGTCCGAACCTTTCTTCCTCAGCTGCCACGCTGGTTTCCATTCCGCGAAGCGGTGCAGATGGCGGCCACATCGCTGCTCATGCCGCTTTACGCGTGGCGATTTCGCGGGGTCGACGCCATCGTCGGCTGCAACCAGCCGAGCGCATGGATCGCGTGGTGGGCAGCGCGCTTGATGGACGTGCCGTATGTCCTTTACCTGAATCAGCCAAACCGCCTCGTATATCCGCGCCGCATCGACCGCGAGACAGGCTGGGTGGCCAACGCCGACTACCGGCTGCTGGCCGCGATAGTGCTGCGCGCGACACGATTCGTCGCCTGGGCCGACCGGCGTTCGGTCCAGGAGGCGGACCAGCTGCTGGTCAACGGCGATTACATCGGCGACATCATCCGGCGCACGTACAACCGCGATGCCGTTGATTGCCCGGCGGGCTGTCATGTGGCTGCATCCGGATTTCCACTACCTGTCGATGCGCGGTTTGCTGGTGGCCTGACCATCAACGGGTATCCGATCCGTCGGCCGTACGTGCTGCTGACCAACCGGCACTATCCGCAGAAGCGCTTCGACCTCGCGATTCGAGCTATCGCGGAGGTTCGCAAGCGTCATCCGCGCGTGCAGCTGTTGATCCCAGGTCCATTCACGGCGCACACGGAGTCGCTTCAGGCGCTGGTGACGGAGCTGGGATTGGCAGACGCGGTGTTCTTTCTCGGGCCGATCGCCGAGGACGAGCTCCAGACGCTCTACGAGGGGGCCGCGGTGTACGTCTATCCCGCGCCGGAGGAGGACTTCGGCATGGGAGTCATCGAGTCGATGGCCAAGGGCGTGCCGGTGGTCGCGTGGAACCAGGCGGGACCTACGGTCACCGTCGGGCCAGGCACCGGACACCTCGCGGAACCGCTCGAGGTGAGCGACTATGCCGCGGGCATCTCACGCCTTCTCGACGATCCGGCTGCGAACCAGGCGACCGGCGACCGTGCCTTCGAATGGGCGCGGAGGTTTGACTGGGAAAGGCACATCGACACTCTTGAGCGAGAGGTGCTCAGCGTCGCAAGGGCGCACGAACAAATCGCGGCCGAGGCTGCGACGGCCTGAAGGTTCCGCCTAAGGTCATCGACCTCGTCTTCTTGGCGATCATTGCGATCGCGACCCTGGT
>JALYSJ010000181.1 GCA_030854855.1 Candidatus Dormiibacterota bacterium | reverse complement strand
CCGTTGGCCAGCGTGTTCGGCAGGGGCAGAAGATCGGCCTAGTCGGCAGCACGGGGTTTTCGATCGGCTCGCATTTGCACCTGCAGCTCGAGGTCGGTGGTAAGCCGGCCGATCCCCTGCCATTGGTCGGCTGTTAAAAGAGGATTGCTCCCCGCGAGCCTCACGGTCCCGAACCGTTAGGCCTTCGCGATCAGCTCCCGCAACACCAGCGGCAGAATTCCACCGTGATGCAGGTAGCCCACCTCGGTCTCGTTGTCCACGCGCGCGTGCGTGGTGAACTTCGTGGGCTTTCCATCGTCGCCGACCGCCTCGACCTCGACCTGCTGACCCGGCTTGATGTGTTGCATGCCTCGGATCGTGTAGCTCTCGCGACCGGTGAGCCCTAGCGACTGGAGATTCTCGCCGCGACGGAACTCGAGCGGCAGGATGCCCATACCCACCAGGTTGGAGCGGTGGATTCTCTCCAGGCTTTCGGCGATCACGGCGCGCACGCCCTGAAGAAGCGGGCCCTTCGCCGCCCAGTCCCGTGAGGAGCCGGTTCCGTATTCCTTGCCCGCAACCACTATCAACTGCACGCCCTCCGTGCGGTAGCGCTCCTGGGCGTCGAAGATCGTCATCTCGTCGCCGTCGGGCATGTGACGCGTCCAGTAACCCTCGCGATCGACGAGCTTGTTGCGCAGGCGAATGTTGCCGAAGGTGCCGCGCACCATCACTTCGTGGTTGCCTCGCCTGGCGCCGAAGCTGTTGAACTCGGGCTTCTGCACGCCGTGCTCGATGAGGTAGCGGCCGGCGGGACTGTCGGCCGGGATCGAGCCAGCCGGCGAGATGTGGTCGGTGGTCACCGAGTCGCCAACGACGACGAGCACTCGCGCTTTGTCGATGTCCGTCAGCGGCTTGGGCTCAGGGCCGAAGTCCTCGAAGTACGGCGGCTCCTTGACGTAGGTCGATTTCTCGTCCCACTGGAAGATGGGTCCGGTCGGCGCGGTCATCTTCTTCCAGTGCTCGTCGCCTTCGAAGATCTTCGAGTACTCGCGCTTGAACATCTCCTGCTGGACGCATCTCTGGACAACCTCGTTGACCTCGTCCTGCGAGGGCCAGAGTTCGGAGAGCATCACGGCCTTGCCATCCTTCGTGTGGCCGATCGGGTCCTTCGTCAAATCGATGTTGACCGTACCCGCCAGCGCGTAGGCAACGACCAGCGGGGGTGAGCCGAGGTAGCTCGCCTTGACGAGGGGGTGGATTCGGGACTCGAAGTTGCGGTTGCCGGAGAGGACCGCGGCGACGTTGAGATCTTCCTTGACGACAGCAGCTTCGATTTCCGGGGTCGCGAGCGGGCCCGAGTTGCCAATGCAGGTGGTACATCCGTAGCCGACCAGGAAGAAGCCGAGCTTCTCGAGCGGCTCCATGAGGCCCGCCATGTTGAGATAGTCCGTGACCACGCGTGAGCCCGGCGCAAGGCTCGTCTTCACGTAAGGGCGGACGTCCAGCCCAAGCTCGACAGCTTTCTTGGCGAGCAAGCCCGCCGCGACCATGACCGAGGGGTTCGAGGTGTTGGTGCAGCTCGTGATGGCGGCGATGACGACAGCTCCGTGCTCGAGCTTGGCGGCGGGCCTAGCCGCGACCGCGGTCGAAGCGCGCCCGTTGATGGGGCCGCCTTCGTCGATGAGGCGGGAGACGGATTCGGGGCTTGGCTTCGGCCCGTTGCCGAACGCGGCGGTGAAGCTCTCCCAGACGCGCGGCAGCGCAGCGCGGTCCTGGGGCCGCTTGGGCCCGGCCAGGCTTGGCTCGACCTTGCTGAGATCCAGCTCGAGCAGCTCGCTGAATTTCGGAGCTTTGTCGCCGTCTTTGCGGAACAGGCCCTGTTCCTTCGCGTATCTCTCCACCAGGTCGATCTGCTCGCGGCTGCGGCCGGTCACATCGAGATAGCGCAGCGTCTGGGCGTCGATCGGGAAGAGGGCGGAGGTCGCGCCGTATTCCGGGCACATGTTGGAGAGGGTGGCGCGGTCGGGGACCGAGAGGCTTGAGAGGCCGTCACCGCAGAACTCGACGAACTTCTCGACCACGCCGTGCTTGCGCAGCATCTCCGTGAGGGTCAGCACGAGGTCGGTCGCCGTCGATCCCGCGGGCAGCGCGCCGAGGAATCGCACGCCGACGACGACCGGAGTGGGGAGATACGCGGGTTGGCCGAGAATTGCGGCTTCGGCTTCGATGCCGCCAGTTCCCCAGCCCAGAACGCCCAGACCGTTGACCATCGTCGTGTGCGAGTCGGTGCCCATCAGCGTGTCCGGGATGGCCACCTTACGGCCGCCGATGGTGCGCACCTGCACGACCTTGGCGACGTACTCGAGGTTGACCTGATGGCAGATGCCCATGCCGGGCGGAACGAGCAGGAAGTTGTTGAACGCCTGCTGCGCCCAGCGCAAAAGGGCATACCGCTCGTGATTCCGCTCGATCTCTTTTTCGATGTTGCGCGTGTACGCGTCACGGAAACCGAAGGAGTCGACCTGCACCGAGTGGTCGATGATGAGGTCGACGGGCACCAGCGGGTCGACCTTGCCTGCGTCCTTGCCGGCGCGCTTCATGGCCGAGCGCATGGCGGCGAGGTCGACTACAGCGGGAACGCCGGTGAAGTCCTGCATGAGCACCCGGGCCGGGAGGAACGGGAGTTCCGCGTTTTTGGGCGGTGGAGCGGGCCATGCGGCCAGCGACTTGATGTTCTCGGCCTCGGTGGTGCCGGCCTCGACGATGCGGACGAGGCCTTCGAGAAGCACCTTGATCGTCATCGGCAGGCCGGAGGGGTCGGCCACACCTTCCTTCGGTAGCGCGCTCAGCGGGTAGAAGTCGAGGTCGGTGCCTGAAAGCTTTGAGCGCGAGATCACGCTTGAGATCGTACTAGCCCGGTCTGCCGGACCTCGGTGCCAAGGGGCCGGAGATCAAGTGGAAGCCCCGCGACCTCGCGTTGCTGTGGTGAGTCGCTGAAGTTGAGCGCGACCGTCACGGTCTCGCTGCCGGCGGTGCGTTCGTAGACGAACACTTCGCGATCGGCGAGCACCGTGCGCCTTTCGCCGCGGCGCAGTGCCACCGACTCGCCTCGCATGCGTCCGAGCTGCTGGAAGTGCGTCAGCAGCTCCTGATTCTGTTCGCCGCCCCAAAGCATCGGCAGGCGCGCTTC
>JALYSJ010000176.1 GCA_030854855.1 Candidatus Dormiibacterota bacterium | reverse complement strand
CGAGCACCGTGCGCCTTTCGCCGCGGCGCAGTGCCACCGACTCGCCTCGCATGCGTCCGAGCTGCTGGAAGTGCGTCAGCAGCTCCTGATTCTGTTCGCCGCCCCAAAGCATCGGCAGGCGCGCTTCGGCGTTTTCGATGACGCCGTCGTACCTCTGGGTAACGCCGACCTCGGTGCCGTAGTAGATGACCGGCATTCCCGGCAGCGTCATCAGCAGCGTTGCCGCCAACTTGAGGCGGTCGACGCTGCCGCCCGCCATCCAGAGGAAGCGGTTCATATCGTGGTTGTCCAGTAGCGTCGCTAGGGCGAGACCCGGGTACGCGCGATCGTGGTCGTCGAGCCAGGAGGCGAAGGCCGCGGCGTCCATCCGGGCCCGCGCCAGCGCCTGGCGCACGTAGTAGGCGAGGTCGAAGTCGAAGATCGCGTCCAGGCGGCCCGCGTAGCGCGGCAGCCACTCCGTGGTGCCCGTGGCCTCACCGAGAACGAGGGCCTCAGGTTTGACCTCGCGCAACCCGCGCCGCAGCTCGACCCAGAACGCAGGGTCGACCCCGGCCACATGGTCGCAGCGAACGCCGTCGACGCCGAACGCGGTCAGCCAGTGCTGAGCGGCGCGCACCAGGTGCTGCTGCACGTGACGGCTGCCGGTGTCGAGCTCGGGCAGGGAGATGACGTCGGAGAAGCAGCGGTAGTAGTGAGGCCACTGCCAGAACCGGTAATAGCCTGCAGCGTCGCCGTCTTTGGCGATCGCGTCGCGGAACAGGTGATGCCCGCGGCCGGTGTGGTTGGGGACGAAGTCGAGGAGCACGCGCATTCCCTGGCTGTGCGCTTCCTTCACCAGGCGAACCAGCGCGGCATCGCCGCCGTAGCGAGGCTCGACGGCCAGGAAGTCTTCGTGGTCGTACCCGTGATGCGAAGGGCTCGTGTGCACGGGGCTAAGCCACAGCACGTTGCAGCCGAGTCCCACGATGTGGTCGAGGTGCTCGCGGATTCCGTCCAGCGTTCCGCCGTACAGGGCCGTGGGATCGCCGGGCGCGGGCAGGCTCTCGCCTGAGCGCGCAAACCGATCGACCATGACGTGGTAGCAAATCGCGTCGCGCACCCAGTCCGGCGGCGGTGGCGCCGCGGCGTCGAAGGCGAACTCCTGGCCACCCACCCGAGGATCGGAATCGGAGGCCCAGACAGGGGTCGCGTCAGGGTCGCGCTGGTGCACTCGGACCTTGTAACGGGAAATCTCACCTGCTTCGGAGGACGGGACAGGGCCGCTCCAGCGCGCGGGGTGGCCGCGCTTCTCCGGAACCAGCGCCAGGTTCGTAGGTGGCCGGCCCGCGACTTCCACAGTGACCGCCGAGACATCGAGGTCCGGGCGCACCTCGGCGACAAGGGTGCTTTCGCGCGGCTCGGGCATGCCGGCGTGGAAGGCGCCGCCGTACAGCGCGCGTGCGTGCCGAGCCGTTTGCACCGTCGCCTGGTGCTCGAAGAAGCCGTCGTCGGCGCCGGTGATCATGGGAATGAGGCTTTGAATCGCCAGGAGAAGGTAGGCGTGGGCGAGAAGGTCGACGCCGCCTGACGCGAGAAACAGGCCGAGGGTCGAGCGCCGGAGCACCGCCTTGTGAAGGCCGGTCAGCGCGTCGGCGCGGCGGCCGGAGGCGGCGTCCTGCCAGGCTTTCCACAGCGTCGCCGAAGTTCCCGCCGCGGGCGGTGCCGGCGCGCGAAGTGGTACGGCATTCGCCTGCATCTTCTCCAGCCGTGCGCGCAGCTCAGGGCTGTGCGAGCGGCGTAGGTGCCGCTCGAGGGCCCAGGCCAGGTGAGGGTCGCCGTGCTTGTGGTCGACGGCCCACTCGAAGAAGGCCCTCGCGGCTCCGCGTTCGCCGCAAGCGTCGACGGCGTGAGCCAGCATGACGTCCTCGCCACGTTCCGCCGCGAACGCACCCGAGCGATCGTGGTGCTGCGCGAGCACCAGGACGCTGCGGGCGTAAAGGTCGGTTACGACTGGCCTGTCCACGATGTCGGGCACGCGGGCCACCACCGACGCGCGAGTCGCTCCAGCCAGCGGTGGCGGATCGAATTCGTCCGGCCATGCCGCGAAAACGCGCAAGCCCGCCTGCGGTAAGACTCCCTTGAGGCCGCGATCCCAGCCCGCCTTGAGGTCGCCCTCGGCCCGGAACGCCGAGTGCAGGCTCTCATCGACGGCGACGAGCCGCCGCTCGACGGCGGCCCCGCCCGGGTGTTGTGACCGCACCCGCAGAACGTTGGTGCCGCGGATGTAGTCGAGCTGGTGTTTCCAGGCCCGCCCGCCGAGGCTGCGACGCCCGGCATCGGACTCGACGACGCCGTGGACCGGTGCGTCGAGCAGGTCGTGGCCCAGGTGCGGGCCGGTCAACGCGATGATGCTTCCGTCGCGGCCGATCTTCGCCAGGATCCGGCCGTTGCCGACCGTTGCGGCAAAGCGCGCGCTCATGAGTGCGAGAGATTAGCCGACCGGCCCGCCGCGCTCATCGCGTCGGCGATGCGGTTCACGCCGCCGTCCGACTCGATCTCCTCCACAGAGGCCGGCAGCGCGAGCCGCCAGTTGGGAAATTCGGTGGTCGTGCCTGGGACGTTGGGGCGCTCCATCACGCCCAGCGCATCCTCGAGGGAGGCCAGAACGATGCGAGGGCGTCCGCGCGCGAGCTGGGTGTAGGAGGCGACGGCGACGTCAATCGGCGCGGTTGCCTCAGGCAACTGCGACATTGTCACGAGCTTCTCGCGCAGGTGGTGGAGGCGATGCTCGGGCTCGGTCGAGGTCCAGATGCCGGCCACTGTCGGCAGGTCGTGAGTGCCCACCGCGGCGACGGCGTCGCGCGGCCAGAGGCCGGGGTCGGAGCCTTCGAACCACAGCAAGCGATAGGAGAGCGATCCCCATCGCCGGAGGTGCCTGCGCACCGCCGGCTGCACCAGGCCGAGGTCTTCGCCGATGATAAATGCGCGGGCGCGCCGGCTTTCGTTGGCCAGGAGGGCGAGCAGTGTCGTTGCCGGATAGCGCACGTACGCGCCCTGCGCTGCGGTCATGCCGTCGGGAATCCAGAAAAGCCTGAAGAGTCCCATCACGTGGTCGAGCCGGACGCCTGCCGCGTGCGTGGCCGCCGAGCGAATCGCGTCTACGAAAGGTTCCCAGCGCGCGGCGCTCAGCTTCCATGGGTTGAAGGCCGGGAGGCCCCAGTCCTGGCCGTCCCGGAAGAATTCGTCCGGCGGCGCTCCGACGCGCATGCCGGGAGCCAGCAGGTCCTGCCACCGCCACGCGTCAAACCCGTCCGAGGCGAAGCCGACCGGGACGTCGGTGATGAGGCCGATCTCCTTTGACGCGCGGGCTAGCTGGCGGTCGAGATGGAACTGGAGCCATTCGTGAAACGCGATACGGGAGGCCAGTGGAACCGGAAAGTCGGTAGGCCAGCTCCGCCACGCGGGTCCATGCACCTCGGCGAGCGCGTTGAAGATGGCGAAGTTGCGCAGTGCTTGACCCTGGCGGCGTAGGTAGGCGGCGAGCCCCGCGGGCTCGGGCGCGGCCTGGAAGATGCACTCGAGCGCCGTCGTCTTGAGCTGGAAGACCCGGTCGTAGTCGATGAGGCGCTCTTCGTTGAGCTTCGTCGCCGCCGCGCGCAAAGGCTGGAGATCCGCCTCGCGTCGCTCCGCGCCTTCGACGTCCTCGATCCTCAGATAAAGGAAATTGCGAAAGCGTCGCGATGACGCGTAGTAGGGCGATGGCTGGTAGGGCAGCGTGGGTGTCTGCGCACCGAGCGGGTTGAGAAGGATGAGGGAGGCGCCGCGCCTTTTCGACCAGCGACCGAAGCGGCGGAGGTCGGCGAGGTCTCCGATGCCCCAACTTTCCCGGGAGCGCAGTGCATAGAGCTGGATCGCCCAGCCCCACGTCCGTTTCGGCGGGGGCGCGCAGGGTTCTTGCGGGAGTTTGGGCCGGCGGGCGCGAGGTGGCTTGTCCTGCGTCGCACCCATCGCGTTGAGGATGGCTTCGCTCGTCGCGTGCGGGGTTTCGACAAGGTTGCCCTGCCACCCGTAATAGGTGGGCAGGATCCCCCAGCGTTCGGCGCGGTCAAGCATGTACTGGCCAAGCTACCATTCGCCCGGAGTGGCGGTGAACGCGCGGCTGGGCGGCGCCGTCAAGCGGCGAGAGGATCCGCGGCTCATCACCGGTGCCGGGCGCTACACCGATGACATGCGGCCTGATGGCTCCCTGCACGCTGTATTTGTCCGTTCGCCGCATGCGCGGGCCCGCATCACGGGGGTGGAAGTGAGCGACGCGAAGGCCATGCCCGGAGTCGTCGGCGTGTTCCAGGCAGCGGATCTTTCTTTCGCGTCCGAAACGGCGCGTCCGCGCCTTTGCTCGGATGAGGTCAAGTTCGTGGGCGACGCGATCGCGGTGGCCGTGGCGTCGACTCGCGATGAGGCTGTCGATGCGGCCGCGGCTGTGGTGGTCGATTACGAGGTGTTGCCGGCGGTGGTTGACGTGACCGCGGCGATGCAACCCGACGCGATCCGGGTTCATCAGGACATGGACGACAACTCTGCCTTTGATTTCGATCTGGGAGAGGAAGGCGCGCTGGAGGGCGCGGACGTGGTCGTCAGGGGTCGATTCGTGAACCAGCGGCTCGCGGCGGTTCCGATCGAGGCCAACGCGGTGGTGGCGGAGCCGGACGGGAAGGGCGGGATCCGCATGTGGGCGTCCACTCAGGTGCCTTTCGGCGTGCGTGGTCAGGTCGCCGACGCCCTCGGGCTGGAAGAGGCGGAGGTGCACGTGATCGCGGCCGATGTTGGCGGGGCTTTCGGCGCCAAGCTCATGACGTATCCGGAGCAGAGCGTGATCGCGCTGCTGGCCAGGAACCTCGAACGCCCGGTGTGCTGGTTCGAATATCGCAGCGAGAACATGGTGGCGATGACTCATGGGCGCGGCCAGGTGCAGGAAGTGGCGCTGGGTGCGACTTCGGACGGCAAGCTGGTCGGCCTGGAGGTTGACATGATCTCCGACGCCGGCGCGTACGCCGGCCTGGCTCCGCCGCAAATCATCCTGACGGCGCTGCTCGCCGCGGGCGTGTATGCGCTGCCGCGGATTCGCTACAAGGCGAGATGCGTCTACACGAACACGACGGTCATGTCCGCCTATCGCGGCGCGGGCCGCCCTGAGGCGATCGCGTTGATCGAGCGGGCGATGGACATGCTCGCAGTGGAGCTGCGTCTTGACCCGGCGGAGCTGCGGCGTCGCAACATGATCAGCGGCCCTTTTCCGT
>JALYSJ010000108.1 GCA_030854855.1 Candidatus Dormiibacterota bacterium | reverse complement strand
GTGATCGCGCACGACGAGCTGCCATTCGGCGGGACCAAGCAGTCAGGCTTCGGCAAAGAGCACGGCATCGAGGCCTACCTCCAGTACACCGAGGAGAAGTCCGTCGTTTTCGGCGGCATCTAGCCCCCTGGCGCGCCCATGAGAGTCGGTATAGGAGTGGTTGGCCTATTGGTCTTGCTGATGGGCGCGGTCTTCGCCGGCCAGGGGCTGGGCTACATCCCGGGCAGCTACATGACCAACGACATGCGCTGGTTCTGGATCGGCCTGGTCATGGTCGTGCTTGGCGCCGCATTAGGGGTTGGGAGCTTTCTCACGCGCCCGCGCTCACGTACGTGAGCGTGTGGTGCGTCAGCGTCCGGTCCCCGGCTCGACACTCGGCGTCGCCGTAGATCAACCGGCGGCCGGCCTTGATGACTCGTGCGTGGCAGGTGAATTCCTGCCCTCGCGCGCTGCCGAGAAACGCCGTCGTCATGGAGCTGGTGACGTACTCCTCGTCCGTGCCTAGCCGGGTTTTGACAGCGAACCAGAATGCGACATCCGCGGAGTGCATGTAGACCTGTCCGCTGACGATCCCGCCCGGCCGGTCGTTCTCGGGCAGGTACGGAACGAAAAGCTCGCAGGTTCCGTCGCCTGCGGAGATCACGCGGAATCCGTAACGCCGGGTGAACTCCTGACTCTCGAGGAGTAGGTTCAGCTTTTCAACGCTCACACCCTGCGTCATCTTCGTTTTATGTCCCCTCGCTAATCTTGCCGCTGTGGCAACGGAAAGCGTCACCGCAGGACCCCACGTTGTCCAGTCGTGGCCTGCCCGGGCGACCCATCGTCTCCGCACGCTGGTTTACCACCGGACCGCCACGCACGCGCTCCTGGTCTTCTACGTGCTGGCTCTCACTCCGCTGTTCGGCGAGCTCCAGGGCCCATTGCTGACCGCTTCGCTCCTCGCTCTGATGCTCCTGATCTGGGCGATGGTCAAGAGGCGGTTCCTATTCGCGGTGATCCCGCGCTAGAGGCGCGGCTTTCCGGCCGCGTCTCTTAGCGCAAGTAACTAGGCGGTCCTGCCGTTGAGCCGGTCCCATTGGCTCTGACATCCGACGCAACGCGTGGCCGCCGGCTGGTACTTCAGCCTCTCGTTCGGGATGTGCCGGCTGCAGCCTTCGCAGATCCCGTACGCACCTGCGCGCAGCCGCTCCAGCGCTCGCTCCACCTGCTCCCGGTTCTGGTCGAGCAGGTGCACGAGGATGTCGGTGGTCTGGCGATCCGACAGGGCCTGGGCCAGGTCGGTATCTTCGGGGATCCCTGTGATCACTCCCCCAGTCACGTCGTTGAGCGGCCGGTGCAGACCGGCTTCCTCGCCGCATTGCGCGGCCAAAAGCTCGAGCTGCCGCCTGTCGGCCTCGAGCCTTTCCTCCGGAGCATTGTCGGGTCGCTTACGAACAGCCATTGACAAACCCCCCCTTCCAAACTGACTTACCGGTCAGGCGACGTTTGGATTCGTCAGACACAACGCACATTCCGACGCGCGTACTCGGTCGCGCACAATTAGTCGCCTAATGCCGCTCCCGCCCGCGCCAACCCCCGTCAAAACGTTTGCCACGATGGTCGCCCTGGTGGCTCTCGCCGGCTGCCAGCCCGGTCCGACCAACCCGCGACCGGTGCCGAGCGTAGCGCAGATCGGGAGCGAACTCAAGTGCCTAAGTGGGGACCACGGCTACTCGGACGTTCAGGCCGGCTGGGGGTTCTGCTACCCGGCCACCTGGCAGTACCGGATCCGGGCCCAGAGCAGCCAGAGTCCGGATCCTCGTGAGCTCGACATCACGTTTGACATCACAGACGTACCCTGTACCGTCGCTTCGGCCGCCCCCGGACAGGCAACACCCAAAACCGTGTGCACGGGAAAGCCTGGGCTGTTCGCTTTCATGATCGTTTACACCTACGAGCGGGGCGGCGCGCCGAACCTGGCCGCCTGGCAGGCAAACCCTACAGTTGCGTCGGGCGCGAGGGTTGCGTCCATGGCCGAGGCGATCAACTGGGGCAACGCGGTGGAAGCCGCCAAACTCGCCGACGGTCGGAGAATCGCGCTGACGCCACACCACGTGGTGATCCTGGAGCTGCGCTCAGGGCAGGGCAGCAATTGCGTCGACTCGCGGGGGAAGCCGACGCCTTGCTATCTGGACCTCGACGCCCAGATGTCCCCGCGACTTAGCACCTGGAAATTTACTTACTAGGCGAGCGCCTTTAGGTCGGTCTCTTGAATAGGGACTGCATCTTGATCGCCAGGCCCATATCGCCCTTGATCTTGAGCTTGCCCTGCATGAAAGCGGCGGTGCCGTCGAGCTTCCCGGTCATGATCTTCACCCAGTCGTGGGCGTCGGCGAGCAACGTGAGGTTCGCCGGGTCGGGCGCCTCGCCCTTCCCAGACTCGGCCTTGCCGTCGTGAATCTTCACCCACCACTTGCCGCCGGAGTCGCCGGAAAGGTCGAACTGAATGGTGGCTTTCGTGGTGCCGGCTTTTTCAGGGATCAGGTACTGAGGCATCGCCTCGACGATCTGGTCTGGTGACAGCTGAACTTCAGACATTCGCTCCTCCTAGAGGTCGGCCGAGGTGACTGATCCATGTTAGGCGAATCCAGCTTCAGCCCCTCACCCGACCCTTCGCGCAAGCGGCGTTGAGGATGGGACTACTGAATGCTCCCCGACGTGGAGAGGGAGAAGGAAGAGTCCTGTTTAACGAGCCTGGTCAGCGAGAATGCCCAGATGCTGCAAGATGCCGGCTGAAGGCGGCCTGACCGAGGTGGCGGAGGGAGTCTTCGAATTGCGGCTGCCGATTCCCTTCGAGGACGGCCTCGTCAACGTGTTCCTGTTCGCCGACGGGAGCGAGGCCGACCTCCTTGACTGCGGCATGAATTCCGACGAGTCGGTCGCGATGATCCTGGAGGCGCTGGCCCACATCGGAGCCAAAAGGCTGCGCCGGCTCGTCGTGACTCACATCCATCCCGACCATTACGGAGCCGCCGGAACTTTCGCCGGCGAGGGGAAGGCGGACCTCTACATCCACCGGCTGGAGGTGCCGCTGGTGCATCCCCGCTATGTCGAGCTCGAGCACCTGGTCAAGGAGGTTCGCACCTACCTGCTGGTGAACGGTGTGCCGGCGGACGACGCGGAGCTGCTAAGCAACTCGCAGCGCGCCCTGAGCCAGGTGGTCAAGACCGCCGAGCCGTCGGTTCAGCTGGACGGTGCCGAGCTGCTTCAACTTGGACGCCGTGAGCTGCGCGTCGAATGGACCCCTGGGCATTCGCCCGGCCACATCTGCCTGTACGACCGGAAGGAGAAGCTGCTGTTCGCCGGGGACCACATCCTGCCCGACGTATCGCCGAACATCGGGCTGCACCCGCAGAGCACGCCCGATCCCCTTCACGAATACCTCGACGGCCTGCGGCGCATCGCCGCGTACGATCCGGCGCTGATCGTGCCGGCGCACGGCCGTCCGTTCACCGACGCGCCCGCTCGGGTCAAGGTCCTGGAAGCTCATCACCGCCGGAGGCTCGATCAGATCGTCGAGATCGTCGACCGGGGAACCAAGACAGGCTGGGAGGTTGCGCTGGAGCTGTGGGGCCCCCGCGAGCACTTCTACGAGAAGCGGCTCGCCCTCCAGGAGGCGCTGGCGCACCTGCAGGCGCTGGCCGTGGACGGCCGGGTGGAGAAGTTCGTCACCCCCGAAACTGTGCGCTGGACGCAGGCTTGATCCCGAGGGGGAAGAGCTCCGCCGGGTAGCAGCCGACACCGACCGCGCCAGGACCGGTGTGGGCACCGACGACAGGGCCGAGCGGCTGGATCATGAGAGTCTCTGCGATCGGGTCCAGCTCGCGGAAGATCCTCTCCGCGTCCCCATCGGCACCGGCGTGGCCGACGATCACGCAGACACCGTGGCCGCGATCCACCCCGCGCGTCAGCTCGACGACCCGGTTCAGCGCCCGCTCGAACGTACGCACCCGCTCGAGCGGGGTGACCAGGCCGTCGCGGATGCAGAGAACGGGCTTGACCTGCAGCACCGAGCCGAGCAGCGCATTGGCGCGCCCGATCCGGCCTCCGCGCCGCAAGTACTCCAGCGTCGCCACCGAGAAATACGTCTGGACCTGCGTCCTCATCTCCAGCAGCTTGGCTTCGATGGTTTCCGCATCGGCACCGCTTGCGGCGAGGGCCGACGCCGTCAGCGCAAGCAACCCAAGCGACATCGAGACGTTCTCCGAATCGACCACTCGCACCCTCTTTGGATCGGTCATGTCGGCCGCCTGGCGTGCTGATTCGTAAGTGCCGCTCAGCTTGTGCGAAATGTGGACGGAAACTACCGCGTCGTGATCGGCCAGGAGCGACCGGTAGGACTCCGCGAACCGCCCGGGTGACGGCTGCGAGGTGGTTGGATGGATGGCCGCGGAGGGAAGCCGGCGATAGAACTCTTCCGGCGTGATGTCCACACCGTCGAGAAGGGCTTCGCCTTCGAAGTTGAGCATCAGTGGGACCACCGTGATCGAGCGCATGGCGGCGAGCCGCCTTGGGAGGTCGGCCGTCGAGTCGGTGACGATGGCGACGGATCGGCCGCTCAATGATGCTCGCGCCGGTCGTTGGTGGGCGGATCGTCGTGTCGGCGGTTCCTGCGGAAGAAGCGCATCTCGAGCGGCCTGATCGCGACCAGCATTACGACGACCAGAAACGTCGTGAAGACGGCGATGAGGTAATAACCGAACCCGACGGCCATGCCCAGCGACGCGGCGACCCAGATCGAGGCCGCGGTGGTCAGCCCGTGCACGTTGTCGCCCTGGCGCAGGATTGCTCCCGCACCGAGGAATCCGACGCCGGTTACGATCTGGGCCGCGATGCGCGTCGGATCGACGTTTTTTCCGAAAGTCGGCAGGAGTCCGAGCGCTGTGAACATGCACGCTCCGATTGAGATCAGCCCCATCGTCTTGATCCCGGCGGGGTGACCCCGAAGCTCCCTCTCAGTGCCCAGAACCAAACCGAGGACGAGAGCGACGACTAGTCGGAGACCTAATTCGGCCTCACTGCTGAGATTCAGTGCTTTTAGCCCCGTCCGGGGCGGCCGCCCGGCTTGTCCTGCGCACCGGGTTCGTCCTTGGCGCCCGGCTCATCGGGAAGCTCGGGCAGGTCGAGGCTGTTGACGAAATCGCGGAAGACGGCAAGGCGTTCCTCGTCGACCACCGTTTCGGTCTTGACCTTTTCACCGGTGGCGTCCTCATCCGCTTCGGGGATGATGCCTGCGGTATCCATCACCTCGGTGGCGACAAAGATCGGGCATTCGACGCGCACGGCCAATGCGATGGCGTCGGACGGCCGGGCGTCGAAGTCGAGGTCGCGCCCGTTCTGCTTGACGTAGAGGCGAGCGTAGAACACCTGGTCGGCGAGCCGTGTGACGACGATGCGCTTGACGCTGATCCCGAGGTCACTGAAAGCGGTCGCCATGAGGTCGTGGGTGAGAGGGCGGCCGAGCGGGTTGCCTGAGATCTTGGTGGCGATCGCCTGGGCTTCGAAGGACCCTATCCAGATCGGCAGATACCGATCAGCCTCTTTCTCTTTGAGGATCACCAGGTGCTGGGCGGTGGGCATGTGGATCCGGATGCTGTCGACCGAGACCTCGATGAGGTTTTTCATCCGAGATCACATTACTACTAGCGCCCGCCAGGACCATCCGCAAAGGGCCCCAATTCCAGCCGACCGTAGAATCCGAACGTGGTTAAGGGGAAGCGCGGGCGGGTGGTTCTGATAGACGCCCACAGCCTCATCTACCGGGCTTTTTTCGCGCTGCCTCCCATGAGCACCTCCGACGGCCAGGTGACAAACGCCGTGTATGGGTTCACCTCGATGCTGGCGATCGTCCTCGCCTCGCGCCCTGAGTTCGCGATCGGAGCTTTCGACGTGGCAGCGCCAACATTCCGCTCGAAGGAATACAAGGAGTACAAGGCGGGAAGACGTGCAATGCCTGACGACCTTCGGCCGCAGATCGAGAAAGTGCGGGAGCTGCTGGAGTCTTTCTCGATTCCGATCTACGCCATCGAGGGCTTTGAGGCGGACGACTTGATCGGCACGCTGTCGCGGCTCGCGGAGGAGAGAGGGCACGCGGTCACCATCGTGTCCGGCGACCTCGACTGCCTGCAGCTGGTCACGGACTCCGTCGAGGCGCTCGTGCCGAGACGGGGCATCACCGACACCTTCGTGTATGGGCCAGACCAGGTGCGCCAGCGCTACGGCTTCGAGCCGCCGCAGCTGGTCGATTTCAAGGCTCTGCGTGGCGACACCTCGGACAATATCCCTGGCGTCCCGGGCGTCGGCGACAAGACCGCGGCCAAGCTGGTCCAGGACTTCGGCACCATCGAAGCGCTGCTCGAGCGCGTCGATGAGCTCCCGGATGGACGGCTGAAGACCTCGATCAAGGCCAACGCGGACCAGATACGCCTGGGCAAACGAATGGTCACCATCGTGCGCGACGTTCCCATCGAGCTGAATCTGGAGAACGCGCGTTGGACGCGATACGACTACGAGAAGGTCCGGGTCGTCTTCGACAGGATGGAGTTCAGGCAGCTTTTGAGCCGGTTCCCGCCGCCCGACCAGGTGCCGGTCCAGCCAAGCCTCACTTTCGAGGCGGCGCCCGAGCCTGCGGGCTTGATGGTGGTCGAGGATCCCGCGGAGGCGGCCATCCTGCTCGACGGATCCGCCGATGTCGCTGTGTACGCATTCACCGAAGGCGCAGGCCGTTCGGCTCGCATCTGCGGTCTCGGTGTGTCCACCCGCAATCAAACCTTCTATGTCGCAAAGCCCGACGCGATGGACGCTGTCGCGAGCACGCTCTCGGGGCGTCCGATCTCAGGCCACGATGCGAAAGAGACGGAGCTTGCGCTGCGTTCACTTGGCGGCGGCAGGCGCGACTGGGCGTTCAGCACGTTTCTCGCCGCTTACTTGCTGGGTGCGGGCTCGCGCGATCCGCGCCTCGAAGACCTGGCCCGAGAGTTTCTCGATGTCACTCTCGTCAGCACCGAGCAGCTGTTGGGCACCGGGCGTGCGGCGCGCAAACCGGGTGACGTTTCCGCCGGCGAGGCGGCGGAGTTTGCGGCGAGGCGGGCGGAGGCCATCCTCAACCTGAGGCCTCGACTCGAGGCGGAGATGCGCAACCTCGGCGTCGACTACCTGTTCCACGAGATCGAGCTGCCACTGGCAGGGGTGCTCGCGGACATGGAGTCGGAGGGCGTGGCCATCGACGTGCCGTACCTCAAGGAGATGCAGGACGAGCTGGCGGGCCAGATGGCCGCGATCGAGTCGGAGGTGGAGCAGGTCGCGGGCCAGAAGTTCAACCTGAACGCTCCGCAGCAACTGGCGAAGGTGCTGTTCGAAGATCTGCGATTGCCGGTCGGCAAGCGGACGAAAACCGGTTACTCGACCGATGCGGACACTCTCGAGGGGCTGCGTGAAAAGCACCCGATCGTCGGGCTGATCCTCGAGCACCGGCAGCTGTCCAAGCTCAAGTCGACGTATGTCGACGCGCTGCCGCAGCTGGTGGATCCGCTGAGCGGCCGTGTCCACACCTCGTTCGGGCAGGCGAGCACCGCGACGGGGAGGCTTTCGTCCTCCAACCCGAACCTGATGAACATCCCGATCAGGAGCGAGCTGGGTCAGCGGATAAGGCGCGCGTTCAAGGCCGGGCGGCCGGATCACGTGATGGTCTCGGCCGACTACTCGCAGATCGAGCTGCGCATCGCCGCGCACCTGAGCGGTGATCCGAAGCTGCTGGGCGCTTTCGCAGCGGGCCAGGACATTCACACCGCGACCGCGGCTGCGGTGTTCAAGATTCCGATCGAGTCGGTGGACCCGAATCAGCGAAGGCTCGCGAAGGTGGCGAATTTCGGCTCGATCTACGGCCAGGGTGAGTACGGCCTTTCGCAGCAGCTGGGCATCACGGGAGATGTGGCGCGCGAGTTCCTCAAGGAGTACTGGGCGACGTACTCGCGATTGAAGGACTACCTCGACGAGGTGCGGCGCAAGGCGCGCGAGGATGGATTCGTGGTGAGCGCGACAGGGCGGAGGCGCGCGATTCCCGACCTGCGATCGCCGAACTTTCAGCTGCGCAGCGCCGCCGAGAGGATGGCGATCAATTTTCCGATGCAGTCGCTCGCGGCCGACATCATCAAGATCGCGATGGTGCGTCTGCAGCGCGAGATCGAGGCGGATAACATCGAGGGCCGCATGCTGCTGCAGGTGCATGACGAGCTGCTGTTCGAGGTGCCGCGGTCGGAGGTCGATCAGTTTGCGGAGAAGGTGCCGCGGATCATGACCGGGGCGTACGAGCTCGAGACGGGAATCGAGGTCGAGACGAAGTTCGGGGCGAACTGGGCGGACATGAAGAAGCTCGCGGTCGTGCGTGCTTAGGTCAGCAGTTGCCTGAGCTGCCGGAAGTCGAGACCATCGTCGCCGACCTGCGGCCGCATCTTGAAGGTCGCACTGTCGTGCGCTGCGAGCTGAATTTCCCGAGCATCGTGCGGCATCCCGAACCCGAGCTCTTCATCGACGCGGTCGCGGGCATGCGCATCCGGGGGGTGCGAAGGCGGGGGAAGTACATCCTCATCGACCTCGAAGACGATGTTGTTCTCGTTGTTCATCTCGGCATGACGGGCCAGCTTCGGCTCGTCGATGCCGATGCACCGCTCGAAACTCACACTCATGCCATTTTCACGCTGGAGGGAGCCAGCCCTACTCACCTGCGGTATCGGGATCCAAGGCGGTTCGGGCGTTTGCTCGTTGGGACCGAGAAATCTCTGCTCGCTTCTAAGAAGATGCCTTTGCTCGGTCCGGAGCCAATTGACCCGAACTTCGCCGTCGAGCAGCTGTATCGAAGGCTTCGCAACCGCCGCGCGGCATTGAAGGCAGTGCTCCTCGACCAGACGACGATCGCGGGCGTCGGCAACATCTACGCCGACGAATCGCTGCATCGCGCCGGGCTGCGGCCGGACCGGC